>NZ_RZQE01000297.1:0-7533 GCF_004022955.1 Mesorhizobium sp. M7A.F.Ca.US.002.01.1.1
CATCGTGCCGCCGAACTGCCTGTCTGGCTGCACAGATACAATTGGCATCGTCCACATGGCAGCCTAAAGTCAAAAACGCCTATCAGTCGCCTCGCCCTGATCGAGGACAACCTGTTGAAGCTCCACACCTAGGTCACTATCGGGGGGCCTTAAACCTGAACAGCTCCATCGTCGCGGCTGCTGCGGAAGCAGGAGCTATCACTGGGACCCGTACTGGTGCTTGTCAGCCGCTGAGCCGCTACTTCGTCTTAGGAAGAGCATTGTCCTTGCCAAAAGCCGGCCAGTATTTCGAGATTGCCAGTGTGGCGCCGGCTGAAGAGAAATGACCATAGTCGAAATATAAAAACTCTCCTCTATCGAAATAGGCGCAGCGTCCTGCGCTGCACAGGAATTTCAGCGGATCGATGAATGTGGCGCCTTTGGTAAATGAGCGCACACGTTCGTTGACGTCGGGGTCCATCGCGATCGGCCAGGACGTATCGTCCAGATTTTGGCGCTTGGCGAAGAACGCAATTTTCCGGACGTCAGTTGGGAACTGCGGAGACTGGCCGATGACAAACACGCGCACGCCCAGGGCACGAAGCGTAGCGATTGTTTGCTGAAGACCGTCGAAACCTCTGACCTCATAGTCACTCCATCTACCGCTGAGGATAACCGTCTTGATGTCCGCTTCCAAGATGACGTCCAAGGCCTTGCGATTGAACCGGACACAATCAAGACGATCGTACGGGTAGTAATAGAGTATCGGCGCGCAGCTGGCGTACGTATATTCAACGATGTTCGCCTGCAATCGATTTATGTTAGCACCCAAGCCGGAAACATAGTGCGCGGCGAAGGAGTCGCCCCACAAAAAAACCGTTGTTGGAAAACCGCTGGTGCGCGTGCAATCCTCCATATTCCAGCTTTCGATCCGGCTGGTGCCCTCGTTGAAACAGATGCCATTCCTCCAGTCCCCGACGGAAATGCGCCGCTGGACATAGTCCGGAAACCGTTGCGGAAAGCCGTTGCCGAGCGCCCCCGCCGCTCCGCCGGCACAAAGGACAACGATCGCGAGCGCTGAAAAGGCGAAGATAGGCCCCGGGGAGGTGAAGGCCCTCTTCTGTCGAAACGGCTGCTCTACAAACTTCCAGGAGAATGCAGCCAATGCGAGGCTTGCCACCAACATCGCACCGGTCATCAACGGATCGAGTTTTTGGAACGAAAGATAGTGCGCGAACGCATTGAGAGGCCAGTGAACAAGATACAACGAATACGAGATGAGCCCAATCCAGACCAGCGGCCTGACTTCGAGCATGCGGGTGGCGACCGTCGAGGGGGTATTTTGGCCAACATAGATCAGAAGGGCCGTTCCGATGCATGGATACAAGGCGTTGTAGCCTGGGAACGGATCACTCGCCGAAATCGCGAAGAACCCGATGGCGAGAAGGCCAAATCCGGCCACCCCCACCGACTCCATCAGGAGTCGGTTGCCCAGCGGCGAGGGGCATTTGAGCATGAGCAGGGCGCCCAACATGAGTTCCCAGATTCGGGTCGGCAGCAGATAGAATCCGGCGGTGGGTGCCAGCGATGTCGCCATCACCGCCACTACGAAGCTGCAGAGAATTATCGGAAGAAGTGTCGTCAGCCAGCGCTTCCCGATGTAGCGATAGATTAGGAACATCAGGATTGGTGCGAAGATGTAGTACTGCTCCGCTACGGAAAGCGGCCAAGTGTGCAACAGTGGTAGAAGCGCGGCATCGATAGAGAAGTAACTTGACGTTTTCCAGAAGAAAACGTTCGACCAGAAGGTCGAGGTAGCTATGATGCTAAGACTGAATCCGCGCAGATCCGGTGGCAGAAGAATGAACAATGCCGCAATGCAGGTGAGAAGCATCACAAAGACGAGCGCCGGCAGAATGCGCCGGGCACGGCGCCAGTAGAAGTTGACGATGGAAAATTGGCCGCGTTCAAGGTCATCCAGGAGGCTTCCGCTGGTTAGGTAGCCGGAGATGACGAAGAAGATATCGACCCCGCTAAAGCCACCCGGGATCGCCGAAATTCCGAAATGAAAGAGTACGACCGGAAGTACAGCAACGGCCCTAAGGCCCTCGATATAGCGCCTATATTGCATCCAGCGGTTCCTTTTATTTTAGATCAGGACGCGATTGGAAGCTTTCAATCTCCGGTAGGAGTGCTGCCGAGATAAGGGCGGTATCAGCCACCTTTATCCGTCCCGAATGTTCTGTAAGTTGCAACTGGTACAGAAGCACGATCGCCATCGCCGGCCTTGACGGCCTGATTGTCGAGCAGATCGCGCGGATCGTTGACCATCACGGCCAGGTTATGTCCTGTCGAACAACCAAGCGGCTGTTTGAAGGATTCTTCATTGGGTAAGGCACCATATGAGGGACAGACCGGCGGACGGGCGTGATAGACAATCGCCTCAATTCGCACTGAGCCGGCGTCGTGTTGATCGCGCAATTGAATGTTGTCTTCTTCGATTGCCAACTGCCTGGCCTGATGGGCTACCCCTGCGCTGAGCTGGGGCGAACCGCTGATGAGGAGGTGGATGGCATCGAACCGGCCGCGACTGGCCTTGTCTAGGAAAACACGCAAACGCTGCCGTTCGGAAGCGCGCAGGCTTTGCAACGTCAGGACGGTGGTCTCCTCTCGGACAAGCATTGGTGCCGATGGTTCGACATCAACTGGCGTAGTGCTTGTGCAGCCACTTACGCTTGGTGCCAGAGCGACAAAGAGGATTATAAAACGCAACATCTTTGGATGACACTATTCGATGATGAAGCCGAGACCGCCCTGGGCGCTTGGCGCGCCCGCACGGATAGCAGCGCGGTCTCGCGGGGGACTTGTCACGGAATTCGTCGGAGCGCCCCCTCCGTTCAAAGCCGGTGCCGCCCGCTCGGTCGGTGCGCTCATCTGGTTTGGGTTGGAGCCTGGTCTTACAATGTAAGGCGTAACTAGAATGACCAGTTCTGACTCCTCTTTTTGAAACGAGGTCGAGCGAAAAAGCGGTCCCAGGATCGCCAGTTCTCCGAGCCAGGGAAAGGCCCTGACATCATTGTTGACGTTCCGCCTGATTAGACCGCCGATTGCGAAGCTCTGGCCGCTGGCGAGTTCGACGACCGTATCGGCTCGGCGCGTGGAAACTGCCGGCACGGAAATTCCGTTGATTTGCACGGCACCTTGCGTCGACAGTTCACTGACTTCGGGCGTTACGTGAATGTTGATTTGATTGTTGCTGAGAACTGTCGGCACAAATTCCAGACTGACGCCGAAGTGACGGAATTCAACCGATACCTGCCTGTTTTCCTGCAGGACAGGAATGGGAAATTCGCCGCCCGCGAGAAAGCTGGCCTTTTCACCCGACATAGCGGTGAGGTTCGGCTCAGCCAGGACGGAAGCTATATGCTCCTTGGCGAGCGCGTCGAGAACCGCGCTGACGTTGACGGCACCGTTGTCGAATCCGATTTCTGCTGTACCGCCACCCTGGGTTGAACCAGACCCAGCGCTTGCAGCGCTTCCGCTTAGAACGCCCACTTTGAAATTGCCGATTTGACCGAAGGCGGACAAGTTGACGCCGAGTGACTTCATGGCGCTGCGTGAGACTTCGGCTACGCGCACGCTGAGGTTAACTTGCAGGGATCCAGCGACCTTGATGTTGTTGACGACTTGCGCTCCGTCGCCCAGATATTGCTCAGTGACTCTTTTTGCGGTGTCGGCGACCTCTGCGTCGGGCGCCGTCCCGCTAAGGATTGCGCCGCGCGGCGTATAGTTGACGCGGATGGGATAGTCGCCGACCTGCTCCCGCAACATGGCGCGTAAATCCCCGATCGGTTGCGTGACAACGATACGCAATTCGGCGAGAGGCTCGCCATTGCCATCCAAGGCGAATAGGCTGGTCCGCCCCGATTTCTTGCCAAAGACGAAGATTGTTTTGCTCGATGGCGCCTGAAAATCCGCGATCGTGGGGTCAGCAACAAAGATGGTCGTGGCTGGCCCGGGCAGATGAACGGTCTCCCCGAGCGAAGAGGAAAGGGTCAGCGTGGCGTTGATGCTATTCGAAGCCGCATGCGGCGGGCCTTTGTCCTGCTTGTTTTGCGCCGCGACACCAAGTGGGAAAGTCACAATAAGCGCGCAGAGGAGATGGCCCAGGTAACGGGGCACTGCAGGTCTTGTAACCTTGTTGGCGATCGCCCGCCAATTGAGCGCAGCGCAAGGATGTTGAAGGATCAGCAAAATAGATCTTCTTTCGATTCGACAAACTATGCGGACGAGGCGTCAGTCAATTCTAGGATGTAACCAATGCCTCGGATGGTCTTGATCCGTGGCGTTGCACCTGATCTGGTCAGATGTCCCCGTAAACGATAAATTCCGACTTCAAGCGCGTTGGCAGACACGTCGTCGTTGAATGAATAGAGGTGATCTTCCAATTGCGCACGGGGCACGATGCGGCCTGCCCGGTTAAGCAGGTGCTCTAGAACACAGAGTTCGCGACGTGCGATCATCATTGGGTGCCCATCAACGAAAACCTGGCGGGCGACCGGATCAAAGTCGAGATTGCCAAATACGAGCCTCAGGTCGGTCATCTGTGTCGCCCGGCGCAGAATGGCTCTCATTCTGGCAATAAGCTCATCGGTAGAGATGGGTTTGAGCAGAAAGTCGTCCGCACCACCGTTGAAGATCGCAATTCGCTTATCGAGATCGTTAAGGCTGCTCATAATGACGGCAGGAACTGAATGCCCGTGGGTCCTCAACTGCCTCAGCCAACCCAAGCCATCGCCATCTGGCAGAGCCAATTCCAGCAGGAGAATTTCATAGCTGGCGCAAGAAAATGCACTCGAAGCCAGTTCCAGAGTACCAACGACATCAACGACGAAGCCGCCATCCCCGAGCGCAAGTCGCATGGCGCGCGCAAGATCCGCATGATGATCCACGAGCAGCGTTCGCATTTCATCTCCTCTCGAAGAGGGACGGCCCATCGAACGCGTCACCGGCGGCCATCTGATCGGAGCACACGGCGCGCAACTCGTCGCAGCTCTCGGAACTGGTCCGAGTCGGAGGGACATGCAAGTCGCTCGGTGGCAATAGGCGCGGGTGAGGACCAACTGACGGGCTCAAATACGCCGGTCGGCGAACCCACGAGGCCAGCAACCCGCGTGCGATTTCTCGTTGCATCATCTCTCCTACGTGCAGCCCCTGCGCTCGCAAGGCAGCGTCGCGGCTCAGAGCCCGATTCCCACAGAGGGTAGGGTTAGCTTTCGAGAAACTGATTGAACAAATCGATTATTTGGATCGAATGCATCCACGGTATGGATGCAGCGCACCATCTTCAACGACTGCGGCGTCCTGATGCACTGTTGTGTCTGTCGTGCTCTGCTTTTTTCGCTGTCCTTCAAGGCTGGCGAGCCTGGTGGAACCTGCGCGTCATTGGCTTGGTAGCTTGAATGCTCAACAACGGAGCGCCCTGCGCAAAGCCGCTCTCATTTCCAAAAAGCCTTGCAATCTGGTTGGAGCACTTCGCGCTCGACACCAAAATAGGCGAGGAAAACTGACGTCTGACAGGGATGTACATGCAACAGCCGATTTGCGGCACCAGCAAACGACCGCGTTCAGGCTGAAGATCGACGACCAACGGCTCCTCGATTTCCGCACTTTTACAAGCTCTTCCTGTGCGGGCGGATGCCGGCAAACAGCAGCACAGGGTCAGCGAAACCGGGAGCGGGCCTGCTTGATCGCCATGATCACATTGCCGCTGTCGCGCGTGCGGAGCGGAATGCAATCGGTCCAGCCGGCGGCAATCCGGTCAGCACCATCGTCTGCACGAAGCTCCCTGACGAAGACGTGCCCGAATGCGCTCAACAAAGCCGGGCGGCGGATCTTTCCAATCGCCGAAGGTGCGGGCTGGCACCGAGCGGCGAACTGCGAACTCATTCCTGCCCGGCGGCGCTGGCCGCCGCGAGCGTCGATGCGGACCCAGCCGCTCCGAATCCTCCCACAACACGATGAGCGCGTCGCGGACATCGCTGCCGTAACAGCGGCTGCGGCTCTTGCCCGCAGACGGCCTCTGCTCACGACGGTTCATAAGACGGATCGCGCGCTTGCGAATAATAGCCGGTTACCGCCTCGAACTCATCCAGAATGCGCCGCTTGTCAACGCCGCAATAAAGCTCCACGATCGCCGCTTCACCGTGTCGCCATGCTGAGCCGCGCCATCCTTCCCCCGAACCGGAATGGCACGACCTGTCCATCCCCTTTGGAACAGGACACTATTGGTAACATTTTGCTTGAGGCAATGCGGCTCGTTGCCTTCCTTTTCGCTGACCGGAAGGGTACCGGAAGTCGTCTATCGCATCTTACCCGCTGAAAGCGGCAACACCTCGACCTCAATCGCAGATCATAGGAAATAGACGATCGCGTCGGGGCCTCAGCATCGGTTCACCGGGTTTCCGTCATCGACTGAAGCGAATTGCCCCATCGACCGTCACCGGGTGGGCCGCGATACGTCGCCGTATATGATTAGCGAGCGCACGTAGCGGAGCCATAGCTCTCCACCCAGCCATGTTCCCCTAGTTGGAAAATGTCCGGCGGACCAGAGGTGCTGTCGTCAGCTTTTCCTGAATAGCGGCCAAGGCAATCCCTACCAGTCCATCACCACCTTGCCGGAACTGCCGCTCTTCATCGCATCGAAACCGATCTGAAAATCGTCGATGCCGATGCGGTGGGTGATCAGGCCGGAGACATCCAGCGGACCCTGCACAAGCGCGATCATCTTGTACCAGGTTTCGAACATCTCGCGGCCGTAGATGCCTTTGAGATGCAGCATCTTGAAGATGACCTTGTTCCAGTCGATCTCGAAGCCGGTCGGCGCGATGCCCAGAATGGCGATCTTGCCGCCATTGTTCATGGTGTCGATCATGTCGCGGAAAGCGGGGGCGGCGCCTGACATTTCGAGGCCGACGTCGAACCCCTCGGTCATGCCGAGCACCGGCATGACGTCGCGCAGCTTCTCCTTCGAGGCGTCGACGACATGCTGGACGCCGAGTTTCTTGGCTAGCGCCAGCCGCACCGGGTTGATGTCAGTGATGACCACTTTGCGCGCGCCGACGCATTGGGCGACGAGCGCGCCCATGATGCCGATCGGCCCGGCGCCAGTCACCAGCACGTCCTCGCCGACCAGATCGAAGGACAATGCGGTGTGGACGGCATTGCCCAAGGGATCGAAGATCGCGGCAATCTCATCGGGCACATCGTCGGGGATCGGCACGACATTGTGCTGCGGGATCGCCAGATACTCGCCGAAGGCGCCTGGACGGTTGACGCCGACGCCGAGCGTGTTGCGGCACAGATGCCCTCGCCCGGCGCGACAGTTGCGGCAATGGCCGCAGACGATGTGGCCTTCGCCCGATACACGCTGGCCGACCTTGTATTCGGTGACCGCTGCGCCGAAATCGGCAACGGTGCCGACGAATTCATGGCCCGTCACCATCGGCACCGGCACCGTCTTCTGCGCCCACTGGTCCCAATTGTAGATGTGCA
>NZ_RZQE01000298.1:0-7498 GCF_004022955.1 Mesorhizobium sp. M7A.F.Ca.US.002.01.1.1
GACGCCAGCCGCGACATCGATCCGTTTGGCTCCGACGACGCGTCATGGCAGCGGCATATCGCCGAGCGCGAGGCGGAAATCAGGGCCGGTATCGCCGGATCGCGGCAGTTCCCACGCAATGACGGCCGCACGCTGATATCGTCGATGGCGCCGCTGGCCGGCGGGAAGCGGCTGATCTCCTATGTCGACGTCACCGACATGAAGGACCGGGAGGCCGAACTTGCCGACGCGCTGGAGAAAGCGCGGCTGGCGGAAGCGGTGATCAACGCCGTCAAGGATCCGATCTTCGTCAAGGACGACCATCTGCGTTTCGTCTTCGTCAACGAGGCGTTCGCCGCTCTGTTTGGCCAGACGCCGCAAGCCATGCTCGGCAAGCCCGGCGGCGATTTCCTCCCAACGAACGCTGTCGCGCTTTTCGAGCAGAGCGAACGTGACGTCCTTGCCACCGGGCGGCCGTACGAAGTGGAAGAGAATTTCGAGGTCGACGGCGCCAGCCGCTCGCGCATCGTCCGGAAGAGCCGCGTCGGCATGGCCAGCGGCCGCAACTACGTTGCCGGCTTCCTGTTCGACATTTCCGACATGAAGCGCCGCGAGACGGAGGCGCAGGACGCACGCAAGCATCTCGCCAGCGTGCTGGAATCCTTGCCGGCCGCCGTGATCATCTACGATCGCGACGACAGGTTCGTTTTCGCCAACCGCAAGATCCAGGATACGCTGCCGGCCTTGAAGCCGGCGTGGCAGCCCGGCTGTACATTCCGCGAAGCACTCGTGCTGGGTCATGCGAACGGCTATTTCCGCAGCAGCGGCGATCCGCAAATCGACCAGCTCTACGACAGCGATCATGACCGCTGGCTGGACGCGATCCTCGCCCGCTACCGCTTGCCCAGTTCCTCCTACGAGCGTCACAATCCCGATGGCCGCTGGTATCAGGTCTACGACATGCGGACCGACGACGGCACCTTCATCGGCGTTCGCGTCGACATCTCCGAGATCAAGAGCCGCGAGGCGGCATTGCGCGATTCCATGCGCCAGATCGACCTGTTCCGGCATGTGATGGACGAGTTGCCGGTGGCCGCCTTCATCAAGGCGCAGGACCTGAGCATCGAATTCGTCAACAAGGCTTGGTGCGCGATCACCGGCTTGGCAAAGGAGGATGTCATCGGCCGCACCGACCGGCAGTTGTTCGGCGCGCAGGACGCGGATGGCTACAGCCATGACGACACGCAAGTCGCCGTGACGGGCGTCGTCAAGGAGGTCGAGGAACCCGTCACCCATCGCGACGGCACGGTTCGGCAGTTGATGACCCGCAAGAGCCGCCTGGTGGCGCTGGACGGGTCGGTGCATCTGGTCGGTTCGAGCACCGACATCACCGACGTCAAGGCACGCGAGCGTGCGCTGGAAGAAAGCATGCGCGAGAACGAGGTGTTCCGCAGCCTGATCGACAATGTACCGGTATCGATCTACGCCAAGCGCTCCGATCTCCGGCAGTTCTATGTCAACAAGGGTTGGTGCGATCTGACGGGCTTCAGCAAGGAAGAGGCCATCGGCAAGACCGACATCGAGATTTTCGGGCCGGATGGCGAGGCCTTTGTCAATGGCGACCTCGCCGTGCTGCGCACCGGCGAAACTCAGGAGGTCGAAGAGACGGTGACGCTGGCCGACGGCAGCGTCAGGCATCAATTCGCCCGCAAGGGCGCGATGATCGCCTCCGACGGTTCGCTCTACCTGATCGGCTCGACCACCGACATCACCGAGCTGAAGATGCGGGAGGCCGAACTGCGCGAGGCGCGTCAGCGCGCCGTGCTCGCCGACCGCGCCAAGTCGGAATTCCTCGCCAATATGAGCCATGAGATACGTACGCCGATGAACGGCGTGCTCGGCATGGCCGAACTGCTGGCCAAATCGGACCTCGACCCGAAGCAGAAGACGTTTACCGACATCATCGTGAAGTCGGGCAATGCGCTGCTCACCATCATCAACGACATACTGGACTTCTCCAAGATCGATGCCGGTCAGCTGGTGCTCGATCCGGCGCCCTTCAATCTGGCCGAGGCGATCGAGGACGTGGCGACGCTGGTGTCGACGCGCGCCAAGGAGAAGGACCTCGAGCTGATCGTACGTGTCGAGCCTCGGCTCGAGAGCCTATTCATCGGCGATGTCGGCCGCATCAGGCAGATCGTCACCAACCTGCTCGGCAATGCGGTGAAATTCACTGATGAGGGCCATGTGCTGGTCGACGTCACCGGCGAGAGGGTTCCAGCCGGAACGAAGCTCACCATTTCGGTCACCGATACGGGCATCGGTATCCCCGAGGAAAAACTGAAACTGGTGTTCGAGAAATTCAGCCAGGTCGACACTTCATCGACGCGGCGGCACGAGGGGACCGGCCTCGGCCTCGCCATCACCTCGCGGCTCGTCGAGCTGATGGGCGGCGACATCGGGGTCGAAAGCGCCGAAGGCAAGGGTTCGACGTTCTGGTTCTCGGTGACGCTGCCGAGGGCCGGACAGCAGAACGGACAACGCATCATGCCGATCGACGTGACCGGCGCGCGCGTGCTGATCGTCGACGACAATGCCGTCAACAGGGCGATCCTGACCGAGCAGATGACATCATGGACGTTCGATTCCTGCGCGGCCGAAAGCGGCGCCGAAGGCCTCAAGGTGCTGATCGCCGCAGCCGCCTATGGCGTGCCGGTCGATTGCGTCGTGCTCGACTACCAGATGCCTGAAATGAGCGGCGCCGAAATGGCGCGGATCGTGCGCAACACCGCTGGCCTTGCCGGAACGCCGATCATCATGCTGACCTCGGTCGACCAGTCGCTCGCCAACACCAGCTATCGCGATCTCGGCATCGATGCCCAGTTGATCAAGCCGGCGCGCTCTTCGGTGCTGCTGGAAACGCTGGTCGCCACCATCCAGCGGCATCGCCACAACACTGGCGGCAGCGACGCGCAGCCGCTCGCGGCCGACGTCGCTGCGAGCAATGTGACGCGGCCGCAGCCCTCGGCACCGTCCGAACAGCGGGCGCTGCTGCAGCCGCCTTCGATTCGCCCGCGGCCACCGGTGGCGGCTGGTGGCGACAGGCTGGACATACTGGTGGCCGAGGACAATGAGGTGAACCAGATGGTGTTCACCCAGATCCTCGGCGAGACCGGTTATGGTTTCGAGATCGTCGGCAATGGCCGCAAGGCGCTCGACGCCTTCGGCCGGCTCAACCCGTGCATGATCCTGATGGATGTCTCCATGCCGGAGATGAACGGTCTCGAAGCGACCGCCGCCATTCGCCGGCTGGAGGAAGAAACCGGCACGCATGTGCCGATCGTCGGCGTCACCGCGCATGCGCTGAAGGGCGACCGCGAGCGCTGCCTGGAGGCAGGCATGGACGACTATCTGCCCAAGCCGATCAGTCCCCGGGCGCTGCTCGAGAAGGTCGAGCGCTGGGTCGGCGCCAGCCGGCAGGCTCAGCGCAACGCCGGGTAGGGCCGGTCCTGCCTGTCCGAGTGCCGGAAATACGGCGAAGATTCGCGCCCTGCCAGCGGCCAAGACTATGGTGCGATCGCACCATATCAAAGGTTGTATCCAGTCGAGACAATGGCGGCGTTCGATTCCTCCCTTTCCAGTTACGGGCGGGAGCAGCGACCGCCGGCATGAGACAGCGTCAACCTACCCCAACGGACCTGTTTTCGGCGATGGCCCGGCCATGACACCGTCTGGCTGAGAGCAACGCGCTCCCGTCCGGCTTTTTTTCGTAAAGGCCGGCTAACCCCAAATCGCCGGCCAATCTCGGCCCCAAGCGGAGCAAGTCTCTGATTCCGGGGACAAAGCCGGGCTGCGTGGTCAGTGCCGGCCAGGCGGCGTTTTGCTCATCGCGATGACGCGTTACCGGGGTGACATCAAACTGTCATGCGACTGTTATAATCGAAGGCTATTGGCCTCAGCGGGCGCCGACTGACGAGCGCCGAGAGACCATCTTCCGAACAGGAGCAGGCCACATGAAGAAATTCCTCTATACGGCGTCGGCCGCTGCGCTTGCGCTCGCCGCGTCGTCCGGCTTCGCCGCCGCGCGCGACCAGATCCAGGTCGCCGGATCATCGACCGTGTTACCTTATGCCAAGATCGTTGCCGAGCAGTTCGGCGAAACGTTCACCAACTTCAAGACCCCGGTCGTCGAATCCGGCGGCAGCGGCGCCGGCATCAAGGAATTCTGCAAGGGCGTCGGCGAAGACACGATCGACATCGCCAACTCGTCGCGTCCGATCAAGGCGGACGAACTCAAGTCCTGCGCCGCCGCCGGCGTGAAGGAAGTCCAGGAAGTCCGGATCGGCTATGACGGCATCGTCTTCGCCACCGACATCAAGGGCCCGGACTGGGCGCTGGTTCCCGCCGACATCTACAAGGCGCTCGCGGCCAAGCTGGTCGTCGACGGCAAGCTCGTCGACAATCCGAACACCAAGTGGAGCCAGGTCAATCCGAAGCTGCCCGACTGGGACATCGCCGCCTACATTCCGGGCGAAAAGCACGGCACGCGCGAAGTGTTCGAGACCAAGCTCCTCGATGCCGGCTGTGACAAGGCTGCTCTCAAGGCCGCCGGCATTGCCGACGACAAGGAAATCGGCAAAACCTGCATTGCCATCCGCAAGGACGGCAAGGCCGTCGACATCGATGGCGACTATACCGAGACGCTCGCCCGCATCGACTCCAACAAGACCGGCGTCGGCGTGTTCGGCCTCGCCTTCTATGAGAACAATGCCGACAAGCTGAAGGTCGCCACCGTGGAAGGTATCGTGCCTTCGACCGAGACGATTGCCAGCGGCAAGTATCCCGTCTCGCGCCCGCTGTTCTTCTACGTCAAGAAGGCGCATCTGGGCGTCGTTCCCGGCCTCAAGGAATATGTCGAGTTCTTCCTCGACGACCAGATGGTTGGCCCGGAAAGCCCGCTCGCCGAATACGGCCTCGTTGCTGCTCCGGATGCCGAGCGTCAGGCCCAGCGTGACGCTTTCGCCGCCGGAAAGTCGATGTAATCAAGCTGCCGAACCGGGGTGCGGGTCAAATCCGCGCCCCGGTTTCACCGCAGGCCGCAATGGCGGCTGCGTCAGAATTTCCCTTGGGGTGGGTCCATGTCGTCCTTGCTCGTACTGGCCATCGTCGTTGCCGTCGGCCTGGTTGCCTTTTTCATCGGCCGGCAGCGTGCCGCGGCCCAGGACAATGGCAAGGTCAAGCCGCATTCGCGTGCCCACTATCACGGCTGGTGGGCCTTCCTGCTCGCCGTCCTGCCTGCTCTTTTGCTGCTTGCCGTCTGGGCCGTCGGTTCTTCGGTCTATCTTGACCGGCACATCCACGCTGCCTTGCCCGAGCGTACCGTCGACAGCAAGGTTGCCAGCGAGGCACTGGATGTCAGCCTGGTAAAGAGCCTCGCCAGGGGCCTGCGCAAACTCGATGCTGGCACACTGGCCGCAATGCCTGCCAGCTTTGCCGAGTTGCAGCCGCTGCTCGCCGCCAAGGGCGTGGCACTGGCGAGCGACACACAGGATTACATGATCCCGATCGCCGTCGAGGCGAACAAGGTCCAGGACCGGCTCGGCCTGTTCGGTGCCATTGTCATTCTCGCTTCCTCGATCGCCGGTGCCTTCTATGCGCTCAGGCAGATCGAGCCGCGCGCCAGGGCGCGCAACAATGTCGAGCGGTTGATGCTGTGGGGGCTGCTTGCCGCCTCCACCATCGCCATCCTGACCACCGTCGGCATCGTGCTTTCGATGCTGTTCCAGACGATCACCTTCTTCGAGAGCGTCTCGCCGATGAGTTTCTTCTTCGGCACGGTCTGGGATCCGCGTTTTGCCGCTGCCGGTTCGGGCGGCAGCCAGGGCCAGTTCGGCCTGATCCCGCTTCTTGCCGGCACGCTCTATATCGCCGCCGTCGCGCTGCTGGTGGCGGTGCCGGTCGGGCTGATGTCGGCTGTCTACATGGCCGAATACGCAACGCCCAGGGTGCGCTCGGTGGTCAAGCCGGCGCTTGAACTGCTGGCCGGCATACCGACCATCGTCTACGGCATCTTCGCCGTCGTCACGCTTGGGCCGTTCCTGCGCGACCTGTCCGCGGCGCTGACCGGCGGCTCGCCGTTCATCCAGGGCCAGAGCATCTTCACCGCCGGCCTGGTCATGGGCGTCATGCTGATCCCGGTCGTCTCCTCTCTCTCAGACGACATCATAACCGCGGTGCCGCGCGCCATGCGTGACGGGTCGCTCGGCCTCGGCGCGACCCGCTCGGAGACGATCAAGCGGGTGATCCTGCCGGCTGCACTGCCCGGCATCGTCGGCGCCATCCTGCTGACTGCCTCGCGCGCCATCGGCGAAACGATGATTGTCGTGCTGGCGGCGGGCGTCGCCGCCAACCTCACCATCAACCCGTTCGAGGCGATGACGACCATCACCGTCAAGATCGTCAACCAGCTCACCGGCGACCTCGAGTTCAATTCGCCGCAGACGCTGGTCGCCTTCGCGCTCGGCCTGACGCTGTTCACGCTGACGCTGGTGATGAACATCGTCGCGCTCTACATCGTGCGCAAATATCGGGAGCAGTACGAATGACCGACATTCCCATGGATACGATGGTCAGGCCGGCGGCCCATCCGCGCCGCGACATCGGCCTGAAGGCCCGTTACGCCGCCGAACGACGTTTCCGCATCTATGGCGTCGTGGCGATTTCCGTAGGCCTGGCGTTCCTGGCAATCATGCTGATCACCATCGTCTCGAAAGGCTACACCGCCTTCTGGCAGACGACGGTGTCACTGCCGATCACGTTCGACGAGAAGGTGATCGATCCTTCCGGCAAGCGCGCAACCGATCCGAGCGTTCTGATCAAGGCGAATTATCCCAAGCTCGCCGAAAACGCGCTGGTGGCCAAGCTCGGCATCTCTCCTGATGACAAGCCGATGATCCAGAAGC
Source organism: Mesorhizobium sp. M7A.F.Ca.US.002.01.1.1 (assembly GCF_004022955.1). Classification (NCBI taxonomy): domain Bacteria; kingdom Pseudomonadati; phylum Pseudomonadota; class Alphaproteobacteria; order Hyphomicrobiales; family Phyllobacteriaceae; genus Mesorhizobium; species Mesorhizobium sp. M7A.F.Ca.US.002.01.1.1. The sequence goes on from NZ_RZQE01000298.1 coordinate 6,942, forward strand.
TCAAGGGCTTCCTTTCGGAAGGCGCCCGCGTCCAGTTGCGCGACATCGTTGCCGCCGATCCCTCGGTGATCGGCACGACACGCGACGTCAACATCCTCGCCGCCGCCAATCTCGACTCCGCTTTCAAGGGCCAGATCGACCTCAGTGTCGAGGAAGCGCGACGCAAGGTCTCGGACCAGCAGATCACCTGGATGAACAAGCTCAAGGCCGAGGGCGCGATGGCCGAGCACTTCAACAGCGGCCTGTTCACCTACGGCGCCTCCAGCCGCCCGGAAACCTCGGGCATGGGCGTGGCGATCATCGGCTCGTTTTATATGATGGTGATCGTGCTGCTGCTCGCGCTGCCGATAGGCGTCGCCGCCTCCATCTATCTGGAGGAATTCGCCAAGAAGAACCGTTTCACCGATCTTATCGAGGTCAACATCAACAATCTGGCCGCAGTGCCGTCAATCGTCTTCGGCTTGCTCGGCCTCGCGGTGTTTATCAATTTCCTGGGCATGCCGCGCTCCGCCGCTTTCGTTGGCGGCCTGGTGCTGACGCTGATGACGCTGCCGACG
>NZ_RZQE01000299.1:0-7488 GCF_004022955.1 Mesorhizobium sp. M7A.F.Ca.US.002.01.1.1
CATGTAGTATTCCTGGGCCGCCACCTCGTTCTCGGTGACCGGGCTGCCGGGAATGCCCGTGCGCAAATAGTCGCCAAGCGCCACCAGCGCATCGGAGACATAGCTTTCCTCGGGCGAGCCGGGCTCGACATCCTGGTCGACGATCTCGGAGAAGAACTTGAACGCCTCATAGTCGTCGCGCGCCACGCCGTCGCCCTCGGCATACATGCGGGCAAGCTTCCAGGTGGCGCCGATCTGGCCGTTTTCGGCGGCGTATTTGTAGGCCTCGGCAGCCTGCTCCTTGTGGCCGTTCTTGTAGGCGGAGAAGCCGAACTGGAAGACCGCCCAGGGGCTCGATTGCGGCTTCACCCCGGTCTTGTCGTCGAACACCTTGTCGTCGAAGGCCATGGCCTGGCCGACGGCGCCAAAGGTCGCGCCAAACGTGGCGGCCACGACCAGTGCCGAAAAGACAGACGACCTCAACAACTCAGATGTCCGCATAACAGTGTGTTTCTTTCGCACCGCCCGGATGGGTCACCGCGCCATCGCGCGCCGGCCCTACCGTCTGTGCATATTTCCATATCGCGCCCGACTGATAATCGGTCGCGCGCGCCTTCCATGTCTTTGCCCTCGCCGCCAGTTCGCTATCGGACAACGCCACATCGATCGTGCCGTTCACCGCGTCGATCGAGATCACGTCACCATCCCTGAGCAGTCCGATCGGGCCACCCACGGCTGCTTCGGGGCCGACATGGCCGATGCAGAAACCGCGCGTCGCGCCCGAGAAGCGCCCGTCGGTGATCAGCGCCACCTTGCCGCCCATGCCCTGGCCGTAGAGTGCTGCCGTCGTCGACAGCATTTCGCGCATGCCGGGGCCGCCGCGCGGTCCTTCGTAGCGAATGACGAGAACCTCGCCCTCCCTGTAGTTGCGATGGGTCACCGCCTCGAAACATTCCTCTTCCGAATCGAAGCAGCGGGCCGGACCGGAGAATTTCAACTCCGCCATGCCGGCGACCTTCACGATCGCGCCTTCGGGGGCCAGGTTTCCCTTCAAGCCCACGACACCGCCGGTTTGGGTAATGGGTCTGTTGGCCGGGCGGACCACATCCTGATGCTCATTCCAGACAACGTGCTGCATGTTTTCGGCCAAAGTGCGGCCAGTCACCGTCATGCAATCGCCATGCAGATAGCCGTGGTCGAGCAGGGTCTTCATCAGCAGCGGAATGCCGCCGGCCTCGAACATGTCCTTGGCGACATATTTGCCGCCCGGCTTGAGGTCGGCGATGTAAGGCGTCTTCTCGAAGATCTTGGCCACGTCGAACAGGTCGAACTTGATGCCGGCCTCGTGCGCGATCGCCGGCAGATGCAGTGCCGCGTTGGTCGAACCGCCGGTGGCCGAGACCACGGTCGCCGCATTCTCCAGCGCCTTCAGCGTGACGATGTCGCGCGGCCGGATATTTCTGGCGATCAGCTCCATGATCTTTTCGCCCGAGGCGAAATTGAACCGGTCGCGCATTTCATAGGGCGCCGGCGCGCCGCAGGAATAGGGCAGCGCCAGGCCGATCGCCTCGGCGACGGTCGCCATGGTGTTGGCGGTGAACTGGGCGCCGCAGGAACCGGCCGAGGGACACGCGACCTGCTCGATCTCAAGCAGTTCGTCATCGCTGATCGTGCCGACTGAGTGCTGGCCGACCGCCTCGAAAACATCCTGCACGGTGATCTGGCGGCCGCGATAGCTGCCGGGCAGGATCGAACCGCCATAGATGAAGATCGACGGCACGTTGAGCCGCACCATGGCCATCATCATGCCGGGCAGCGACTTGTCGCAGCCGGCGAGCCCAACCAGCGCGTCGTAGCAATGGCCGCGCATGGTGAGCTCGACCGAATCGGCGATGACCTCGCGCGACACCAACGACGACTTCATGCCCTGGTGACCCATGGCGATGCCATCGGTGACGGTGATGGTGCAGAATTCGCGCGGCGTGCCGCTGGCGGCCGCGACGCCCTTCTTGACCACCTGCGCCTGGCGCATCAGCGAAATGTTGCAGGGCGCCGCCTCGTTCCAGCAGGAGGCGACCCCGACCAGCGGCTGCGCAATCTCGGCCGCCGACAAACCCATGGCATAGAGATAGGAACGATGCGGCGCACGCGCCGGACCGACGGTCACATAGCGGCTAGGGAGCTTAGCCTTGGAGATGACTTTGGCGTCCATACTCTTCCTTGCCCCATCTTCCCTGCAAATGGGGCGGAGCGGCCTGCCCCCTCGCCGAGCCTTTTGGCGCGTGTCCCGAGACAAGATCGAGGTGCGCCGGGTTTATGGCGGGAAATGGGCAATTTCCTCAGCCCAGCTTCTACCGCAGGGGTTGTTCAGAAAGTGTTGCCAAAACGTCACAATAGCAGGAGGCGCAAGCGGTTTGGATTACGTGCAATGCAGCTTGGATGAGACAATCGCGGGCAATGCGATCTCAAACGAAAAAAGCCGGGCAGTGCCCGGCCTTTCATGCGCAATTTCAATTCGTTACCACTTGACCTTCAATGATGTTGAAAGTGCCGTGACAAGGTCGTTGCCGAAGTCCGCGGTATAGCCATTGTCATATGTTAGGCCATCATCTGGGTTTACGGCCGTATGGATCGATCCACTGGTCAGCACTCCCACCGCGCCCCCAAGTCGAACCTCGATGTTCTGAGTTGGCGTGTAGGCCACGCCACCGCTGAGGGTCCAGGTATCGGTCTGGGCGCTCAGGCCGGTCGACGTTCCGCGATCCCACGTGATAACCGCCGCACCGCTCCACTGATCATTGAATTTGTGGCCGACGCCGCCGGAAACTGTCCAGCCATCGCGATAGAGTAGATCGAGCGAGGTAAGCCGCAATGGGCTGGTCGTCGTGCAGGATGCCGTGCCGGTGGGACAAAACGGAATGCTCTGTAGCTCGCTCCAATTCATCCACTTGATGGATCCGAATGCCAGCCAGCCAGGAGCTATGCCCGACTGAAGCTTGAGCTCTACAGAATCCGGAACCTGCGAGGAACCACTAACATTCGTCACTTTGCCCAAAAACGGATTTAAAGGATTGAGGGCCGCGGGAACCTGAGACAGATCCAGCGTTCCGTCCAAATTGTTGAGCTTGACCGCCGAATTATAGACCAAGCTGGCGCGCAGGGCGATATCCGGAATCTCATACGCAACGCCGGCTCGCCATCCCCAGCCGTCACCCTCAAGGTCAAGCCGCCCTATGCCCGCACCGGGAATGGGAGCCACCAATTGTTCTTTGAAGCCAGAAACATTCTCGTGGAACACGCCGCCGATAAAACGAAACTGTCCTTTGCCGAGATCCATTTTGTAGGAGCAGGTTCCACCCACAGCCTCGCTCTTCACCTGGGTTTCAACATTGCTGTTCGCGCCGGCCCAATTCCGACCCGGGTTGCTGGACGCACCAATCGGCTGGCCATAGTCCACGAGGCAATCGACGGGGCCCATACCCGCCTTGATGCCGACGCTCGGCACCCAATAGCTTTCGGTATCGCGAGCACTGTTGGAGAAACCCATGAGGTTAAGGGGGCCGTCGGACGGGTCGGTGTCCTTCACGTTCTTGAGGTCGCGCTGCGGCATCACATAGGTGCCGGAGACCTCACCCGTGACTTGGGCAGGATCGAACAGCAGATCGATATCGTAGCCGCCACGCTCCAGGCCGCCGGCATGTGCCGGATTCATCGCCGTCCCGATCAAAGCCAGCGAAAAGCAGCCCGCCCCCAGCAGCGCCTTCAGTCGCAGAATAGTCATGAAATGTCCTCCCCCGAATTCGAGTGCACCAAGCTAGAACCAATTCAGGTTAACGGTGCAACAACGAATTCGCGGGCGTACATGTACACACTGGCCAGCCGCATTTTCGAGGAAATGCAACCGGGTGCGGCAAGGCCGAAAAATGGTCTGTGAAGGCTGAGCGGCTCTCAAAAAACAGGGAAAACCATCCAAAAGGCTCGAAAACAGGCCTTTTTTGGGGTCCGGGAGCCCCATTGTTACATTATGGCAACAATGCGGCTAAAACTTCCGTTTACGTCAATATTAACGCAACGGAATGCTGATTTTCCAGGCGGAAAACCAGCATTTTAGAGGGGTCTAAAGTCTCGCGAATCTATCCTCAACCGGCGTCGCGAACCCTGGCCAACGCGACCGACAGCTTGTCCTGTGCATCGCGGTATTCGGCGAGCTTTTCACGCTCGGCATCGACGATCTCGGCCGGCGCGCTGGCCACGAACCTCTCGTTCGACAGTTTCTTGTGCAGGCGCGCGATCTCCTCGGTCACCTTGGCCAGTTCCTTCTGCAACCGTGCAGCCTCGGCGGCGAGGTCGATCAGGCTGCCAAGCGGCAGGCAGATCGTCGCCTCGTTGAGCACGATCTGCGCCGAACCCTTGGGCGCGACATCGGCAAGCGAGATGTCGCCGACCCGCGCCAGCCGCTTGATCGCCGAATCCTCGCGAACGAGGCGCTCGCGTGTCACATCGTTGGCGCCGACCACGACGAGCGGTGCGATGGCTGCCGGCGGCACGTTCATCTCCGAACGCACGGAGCGGATGCCGGAGACGAGGTCGACCAGCCAATTGATGTCGGCTGCAGCCTCGGCGTCTTCGAAGTCCGGTGACGGCCACGTGGCATGGCACAGCAGCGAGGGGCGTTGCTTGCCTTCGCCAGCGGTCTGCGCCCACAGTTCCTCGGTCATGAACGGCATCATCGGATGCAGCAGCTTGTAGATCTCGTCGAGCACGAAGGCGACGCAGGCTCGGCTTTCGGCTTTGGCCGCCTCGTCGGTGCCCATGAACACCGGCTTCAGCAGTTCCAGGTACCAGTCGCAGAACAGGTTCCAGACGAAGCGGTAGGCGGCGCCCGCCGCCTCGTTGAAGCGGTATGAGGTGATGCCGTCGGTGATCTCGCGCGCCGCCCGCGTCAGCTCGGTGAGGATCCAGCGGTTGACCGCCAGCTTGGCGTCGTTGAGCCAGAAATCGTCATTGCGCGCGACCTCGTTCATCTCGGCAAAACGCGTCGCGTTCCACAGCTTGGTGCCGAAATTGCGATAGCCGGCGATGCGCGCCGGATCGAGCTTCACGTCGCGGCCCTGCGCCGCCATCACCGTCAGCGTGAAGCGCAGCGCATCGGCGCCGTATTCGTCGATCAGGTCGAGCGGATCGATGACGTTGCCTTTCGACTTCGACATCTTGGCGCCGTTCTTGTCGCGCACCAGCGCATGGACATAGACGGTGTGGAACGGCTCCTCGTCCATGAAGTGCAGGCCCATCATCATCATGCGGGCGACCCAGAAGAAGATGATGTCGAAGCCTGTCACCAGCACGTCGGTCTGGTAGTAGGTCTTCAGCTCGGGAGTCTCATCGGGCCAACCCAGCGTCGAGAACGGCCACAGCGCCGACGAGAACCAGGTGTCCAGCACGTCCTCGTCGCGGGTCAGGATCTCGCCCGGCTTGAAGTTCTCCAGCTTGTCCTCGACCCAGGCCTTCCACGGTCCTTCCAGCGCCAGATAGAATTCGATCGCGGCGCTCAGCGCCTCTTCCTCGGTCTTCTCGACGAAGACGCGCCCGTCGGGCCCGTACCAGGCCGGAATCTGATGACCCCACCAGAGCTGGCGCGAGATGCACCAGGGCTGGATGTTCTCCATCCAGTCGAAATAGGTCTTTTCCCAGTTCTTCGGCACGAAGTTCGTGCGACCTTCGCGCACTGAAGCGATCGCCGGTTTGGCCAGTTCCGCCGCATTGGCATACCATTGCTCGGTCAGGAATGGCTCGATCGGCACCCCGCCGCGATCGCCATGCGGCACCGCGTGGCGATGCGGCTCGACCTTTTCGAGGAAGCCGCCCTCTTCCATCAGCTCGACGATCTTCTTACGCGCGACGAAGCGATCGAGGCCGTCGAGTTCGTCCCAGACCGCCTGGCGCTCCGGCGTCACCTCGAGGCCGGCGAGAAAATCTTCATTGTCCCTGAGGCTTACCGCCGCCTCCGTGGTCAGGATATTGATCGCCGGCAGCTTGTGGCGCCTGCCGACCTCGAAATCGTTGAAGTCGTGCGCCGGCGTGATCTTGACCGCGCCCGAACCTTTTTCCGGATCGGAATACTCATCCGCCACCACGGGAATCCTGCGGCCAACGATCGGCAGGACGATGTTCTTGCCGACCAGATGCCGGAAGCGCTCGTCGTCGGGATGCACCGCGACGGCCGTATCGCCCAGCATCGTCTCCGGGCGCGTCGTCGCCACGGTGATGAAGGTTTTCGGGTTTTCCGGGTCGAAGACCTTGCCTTCGACGGGGTAGCGGAAGTGCCAGAGATTGCCATTGACCTCCTGCTGCTCGACCTCGAGATCGGAGATCGCGGTGAGCAGCTTGGGGTCCCAGTTCACAAGACGCTTGTCCTTGTAGATCAGCCCTTCCTTGTAGAGCGTGACGAACACTTCGAGCACCGCCTTGGACAGGCCTTCGTCCATGGTGAAGCGTTCGCGTGACCAGTCGGCCGAGGCGCCGAGCCGCTTCAACTGGTTGAAGATGGCACCGCCGGATTCGGCCTTCCACTCCCACACTTTCTCGATGAACTGTTCGCGGGTCAGGTCGCGGCGATGGATCTGCTTTTCCATCAGCTGCCGCTCGACCACCATCTGCGTGGCAATGCCGGCATGGTCCATGCCCGGCTGCCACAGGACGTTCTTGCCGCGCATGCGCTCGAAGCGCACCAATATATCCTGCAGCGTGTTGTTGAGCGCGTGTCCCATATGCAGCGAGCCGGTGACGTTCGGCGGCGGGATGACGATGGTGAAGGCCTCCGCCCCCTCCTCGGCCCCGGCACCGGCGCGAAACGCGTCGGCCTCTTCCCAGACTTTGGCGATCTTCGGCTCGACGGTTTTGGCGTCGTAGGTCTTTTCAAGCATGGGAAAATGGTCCGCGCTGTCGGGAGTTTTGCTGGTCCGGTGTAAATCGGAAGGTTTTGGCCAAGTCAACCGCAAGGGCTGTCTCGGACCCTCACAACCAGATAGGCGCGGCCTTGGTCATTTCAACGGAAAGCGATCCGTCGTCCTGCCGACAACGACTTCGCCAAAACAAACGGCGCCACGAAGGCGCCGTTTCCTCTAGCAATCGGCATGGGCAGCTACTGCGCCCCGCGCGCCACGCGCTCGATCTCCTCGCGCACCAGTCTTTCGACCAGTGTCGGCAGATTGTTGTCCAGCCAATCCTGCAGCATCGGCCGCAGCATCTCTTCGGCCATGTCGTCGAATGTCTTCTTGCTGCGGCTGGCAAACGCGTCGGAAAGCTCGCCAAAGGCAGCCGCGACCTGACGGCCGGTGTGCTCGGAAACGATCGCCGGACGCGGCGCGTCGCTGGCCGCCACCGGCCGCACCACGCTTGCATCCGGACGAGACGGCTCGGTAGCCGGTTTCGCGGTTGGTTCATCCCCTGGAGCCTCCATCGACGGCTTGGCAGCCGTCTTGCGTGCCTCGCTCCGGTCCGACACCGCCC
>NZ_RZQE01000029.1:0-27111 GCF_004022955.1 Mesorhizobium sp. M7A.F.Ca.US.002.01.1.1
GCAGGCTTCCGGCCGGCATCAACAATCTGCGCGTCGGCGAGGCGATCCTGCAAGGTGGCGTCGAAACCTTCCGCGATGTGCCATGGGCCGAGCTCGAGCCCGATGCCTGCCGGCTGACCAGCGACATCATCGAGGTCAAGCTCAAGCCGTCACGGCCGATCGGCCAATCGGGCTACGACGCCTTCGGCAACCAGCCGGTCTTCCCCGACGAAGGCGACAGGCTGCGCGCCATCGCCAATATCGGCCGCGAGGACGTGCTGGTCGAGGGGCTGACGCCGATTGCCAGGGGGATCCGGGTGCTGGGCGCCTCCAGCGACCATCTGCTTTTGGACGTCGCCGATGCCGACCCGCCGCTGGCCGTCGGCGACCGCGTCGCCTTCCGCATGAGCTATGGCGCCATGCTTTTGGCAATGACCTCGGAATATGTCGAGAAGGCCCCGATGCACGACGTCGAGGATTTTTCCGGCCGCAAGATGGTGTCGATCTCCGCCGAACCGGGGGCCGCCGGGATCCTGGCCCGGGAGGGCACGGGGGCGCGGCTGGAGGCGATGAATTTCGACGTCGTCGAATTGGCCGATATCGAGCGGCCGCCATCGGGACTGGTCCGGCTGACCGCCGGCGCCGATCGTCGCGTCGCGCACAAGGCGCTGACCGCGACGGCGCGAGCCACGCATTCCTGCGGCCTGATCTGGATCGATTCCATCGCCGCCCTGATGCCCGAGGACGAGGACGGCATCGACCTGCCGGAAGGTTCGGTCCTGGCGCGCACCCTCGGCCTCGACCACAAGGCGGGCGCGCTGCAGCCGCAGCTGTCGCCGGAGAATGTCGTCATCGTCGGCCTGCGCCACGCCGATCCGGCCGAAGCGCGCGTGCTGAAGGACTCACGCGTGTCGGCCTTCACCATGACCGATATCGACGCCATGGGCATGCGCGACCTGATGCATGAAGCGATCCGTATCGCCACATCAGGCACGCAAGGCTTTCATGTCAGCTACTCGCCTACAGTGACCGAATTCGCCGGCTGGGCGGCGGGCTCCGGTGGGCTGACCGTGCGCGAGACGCATCAGGCGATGGAGGCGATCGCGCTCTCCGGCGGGCTGCTGTCGATGGATGTGTCGGGCCTGACCGCGGATCTGGAGCCGCGGATCGGCACCGATGCGGTCAATTTCGTCATGTCTGCCTTCGGCAAACGGATTCTCTGATCAGCCCTGCACTTCCACTGCCGCCCGCCATGCGCTGACATAGTCGACCCAGGCTGGGTCTATAGGCCGTTCTATTCTTTCGCCCTTGCCCTGTGCCATCAGTTGATCGGATGCCAGCAGCGCCGCGCCGATGCTGGTGCCGGTGGCGGCCTCCGACGCAACCACGGCGCGCGCCGTGGCTGCCGCCAGCATGCCGACAAAGAGCCGGTTGCGGGCAAAGGGGCCTTCGACCGTGGTCGGCCCGTCGGCACCGATCAAGTCGAGGCAGGTCGCCGTCATCAGAGCCAGATAGAATGAGATGGCGGCAAAGCGCTGGCCTTTGTTGATGCCGTCGGCGTTGAGCCATGCCGCGGCATGGTGCGGGAACGGCCCCGAACCTTGCTGGGTCGACGGCAGCAGCAGCATCTTTCGCGCCAGCACGGCGCCGACATCATCCTCGGTCCACGGCTCCGGCTGATCCTTTGTCAGCACCGAAAACTCGCGGCCGCCCATGAAGCGCGCCGAGGGAACGGGATCACCGAGCGCGTTGACATTGACCAGCGTGTCGCGCGCGGCATCCAGCGCAATCTGTTTGCCGCCGACCGCCATCGATACCACCCAGGTGCCGGTCGAGACGACGGAGAAAGGCGGCTTGTCGGAGAGAAGATGCGGCAGCAGCGAGGCGTTGGAATCATGCAGGCCGCAGAACACCGGCGTGTGCGGATCCAGTCCGGTTCGCACAGCAACGGTGGGCAGGATCGGGCCGAGGCGATCGCTGGCCGGCCGCACCGGCGCCATCAGGCTTCGCCACTCCAGCCTCTCGACCAGGGATGAAAAATCCGCTGTCCACGGGTTCCACAGGTCGGTGTGGCAGCCGAGCGAGGTGACCTCGTTGGCGGCGATGCCGGTCAGGCGCAAGGCCCAGTATTGCGGGTACATCAGCAGCGCCGCGGCCCTGGCGAATTCCGCCGGGAAGCTCTTCTGCTGCCGGAAGAATTGTGCTCCGAGATTGAGGCCGAGCGGCAGGCGCGGCGTGCCGGTCTCGGCAAAAGGCGGGCGGATCGCGTCGTAATCCTCGGCCATCCCGTCGGGGCCGTCGAACTCATAGTCGAGCACCGGCAGCACCAGTTCACCCGCCGCGTCGACCAGCACGCCGGTCGCGCCATGGGTGGTGATCGAAATGGCGTCGATGCGCTGTTCGCGGTTGAGGCCGGCAAGGCTTTCGAGGATGAATGCCCACAGTGCCTCGACATCGTGATGTGGGTAAGGCGCCTGCCGCACCGGCGCATTCGCCATGCGGCGCAGCGCCACCTCGCTCAACGTGGCGAGGTCGACCAGCGCCACCTTGGCGTTGGTCTTGCCGATGTCGATGACGGCGATGTGACGCATCGCACTCATGCCATGTGGAACATTGTTTCCAGCTTCACGGCCACCGGCTCGTTGTCCAGCCTGGTCTCCATGATGTCGGCCATGTGGGCCCACCAGCGCTGCATCACCGAATGTCCGGGCAATTCGTCCATGCGGTGGTCGTCTTGCCGCCACAGCACACCGAACAGGATATTGGTCTCCTCGTCGAGATGGATGGAATAATCGGAGACGCCGGCCTGCTTCAGTAGCGCGACCAGCGACGGCCAGATCTCGTCATGGCGCTTCTTGTACTCTGCCTTCATGCCGGGCTTCAGCTTCATCTTGAACGCGTATTTCTTGGCCATCAACGCCCTCCGCGCAGCCGCCGCCAGACGATCGGCAAGGCAATGACGATGATCAGCAGCAGGCCGATGAAGATCGACATGACGATGCCCGGCACATTGAGCAGGCCAAGTCCGAAGGTCACCAGCCCCATGATGAAGGCGGCCAGGACGACCCCAAGAATGCTGCCGGCGCCACCGAGGATACTGACGCCGCCGAGCACCACCATGGTGATGACTTCCAGCTCGTAGCCTTGTGCGATCGAGGGCCGCGTCGAACCGAGGCGCGAGGTGATCAGCACCGAGGCGATGCCCGACATCAGCCCGGTCAGGCAAAACAGGATGAACTTGGTGCGGCCGACGCGCACGCCGGAAAATTGCGCAGCGACCGGATTGTTGCCGATGGCGAAGACGCGTCGGCCGAAACTCGTGCGGTGCAAGAGGAACCAGTAGACGACAGCCGCGATCAGGAACAGCACCAGCTCGAACGACACCACCCACCAGACATAGCCCTGGCCGAAGAAGGCGAAGCTTGAGGGATAGCCTTTGTAGGCCTGGTCGCCGAGGATGATGAAGGCGATGCCGCGAAACAGGCTCATCGTGCCGATGGTGACGACGATCGAGGGCAGGCCGAGCCTTGTCACCAGCAGCCCGTTGAAGGCGCCGCAGCCTAACCCGACGACGATGCCGATCAGCACCAGCACGGGCGTGCCGGCGCCGGCCTGCACCGCCATGCCCATCATGGTCGACGCCAGCGCAATGATGGCGGCCACCGACAGATCGATCTCGCCCGAGATGATCAGCAGCGCCATGGCGAAGGCGATCAGGCCCTTCTCGGTGAAATTGAAGGTCAGATCGGACAGCGAGTACGGGTCGAGGAAATAGGGCGAGGCGAAGCTGTTGATGGCGAAGATGGCGACGGCCACCACGACCAGCAGCGCTTCCCAGGAAAAGATCGCCGAACGCAGCGGCTTGTCGAGCCGGTCGGGAATGTGGCGCGGGGCAGGGATGTCGGTCACGCCTCCACCTTTCTGAGGATGATGCGGCCTTGCTGGCGCTCGCCGCGCGCATTGAGCACGACGGCCAGAATGATTGCGCTGCCCGAAATCGCCATCTGCCAGAAAGGCGAGATGTTGATGACCGGCAGCGCATTGGAGATGATGCCGAGGAACAGTGCGCCTAATACCGCGCCGCCGACCGAGCCGATGCCGCCGGCGATCGAGATGCCGCCGATGACGCAGGCGGCGATGATGTTGAGCTCATAGCCATTGGCGACCTCGACCGAGGCGATCACGTAGCGCGAGATCCAGAGATAGCCTGACAGGCCGCCAATCATGCCGGAGATGCAGAAGACGATGAATTTCGTCCGGCCGACATCGATGCCGGCATAGACGGACGCCGTCGGGTTGACGCCGATCGCGTAGATCGAGCGGCCGAGCGCGGTGCGTGTCATCACAACGAAGAACAGCGCAATGACCAGGATGGCGATCCACGACAGCACCGGAATGCCGAGGAAGGCCGCGCGCTGGAAGCCGATGAACTCCGGGCTCATCTTGTCGGCATTGACCCAGGCACCGCCGGACAGGACGAAGGTGGCGCCGCGATAGATGGTCAGTGTGCCCAAAGTCACCACGATCGAGGGAATGTTCAGCCGCCAGACCAAAAGGCCGTTGATGGCGCCGAGCACCAGGCCGACCAGTAGTGCGATGACGATCAGCAGCGGGATCGGGATTGCCGGATGCGCGGCGTTCAGCATCGCCACCACCATGCCGGTGAAGCAGAGATTGGACGCCATCGACAGGTCGATCGACCGGGTCAGGATGACCACCATCTGGCCAAGCGCCAGGATCATCAGGATCGAGGTGTCGTTGAACACCTGGCGCAGATTGGCCGGATCGGCGAAGGCCGGAAAACGCGTCGAGATCAGCCCGATCAAGACGATGATGGCAGCAGCCAGCCAGATTTCGCGGTATTTGAGGAAAGCCTTCATGCCGCGATCCCTGCTGCCGTCCGAACCAGCGTCTCGGCGTCCAGCTCCTTGTTGTCGTAGACCGCCGCGACAAGCCCCTCGCGCATGACCACGACACGGTCGGACATGCCGAGGATTTCGGGCAGCTCGGACGACACCATGATCACCGACAGGCCTTGCGCCACCAACTCGGCCATGAAGCCGTGCACGGCGGCCTTCGAGCCGATGTCGATGCCCTTGGTCGGCTCGTCCAGGATGATCACCTTGGGCGACGTCGCCAGCCATTTGGCGATGACGATCTTCTGCTGGTTGCCGCCCGACAGTGTGCCGACATCCTGGCTGAGCGAAGAGGCCCTGAGGTCGAGTCGCTCGGTGTAGGAGCGGGCCAGATCGAACTCCTCCGACAGCCGCAGCAGGCCGGACTTCGACGTGCGCTTGAGCGAAGGCAGCGAGACGTTCTGGAAGATCGGCAGGCCGATCACCACGCCTTGCTTGCCGCGTTCTTCCGGTACGTAGACGATGCCGGCATCGATCGAATCCGCAGCCGATTTCGGCGCGATCGTCTTGCCTTCCAGCGTGATCGTGCCGGCTGAGGTGCGGGTGATGCCCGATATCGCCTGCATCACCTCGCTGCGGCCGGCGCCGACAAGGCCGTAAAAGCCGAGGATCTCGCCCTTGTGCAGTTCGAAGCCGATATCGTTGAATTCGGTCGGATGCGACAGGCCGGAAACGGAGAGCACCGGTGCGCCGATCTCGGCCTTGCGCTGCGGGAAGATGTGATCGACCGCGCGGCCGACCATCAGGCGCACGATCTGGCTCTGGCCGGCATCCTTGATCAGGCCTTCGCCGACCATCTCGCCATCGCGGAACACCGTGTAGCGGTCGGCGATACGGTAGATCTCGTCGAACTTGTGGCTGATGAACAGGATCGCCTTGCCATCGCTCTTGAGGAATTCGATCAGCAAAAAGAGCTCCTCGATCTCCTTCATGGAAAGCGCGGCGGTCGGCTCGTCCATGATGACGATCTGCGCGTCGATCGACATGGCACGCGCAACCGCGACCAGATGCTTGTTGGCGATGCCAAGGTCCTTCAGCCGCGCGTCGGCGTCGATATGGTCGGCATGCATGGTGTCCAGCACTTCGCGCGCGTTCTTGCGCATCGTGCGCCAGTCGATGGTGCCGAAACGCGTGCGTGGCGCGTGGCCGAGAAAGATGTTTTCGGCCACGCTCAGATCGTCGAACAGCACGGTTTCCTGGTGGATGGCGGTGACGCCATGGCCGAAGGCGGCATGCGCGCTGGGCAGGGTGACGGCGTGGCCGTCTATGCTGATCGTGCCCCCGTCGGGCTGGTAGATGCCGGTCATGATCTTGACCAGCGTCGACTTGCCGGCGCCGTTCTCGCCGATCAGCGCCGTCACCTGGCCCGGATAGAGCGACAGGCTGACATTGTGCAACGCGCGCACGCCGGGAAAGCTCTTGGAGATGCCGGACAGCGTCAAGCGTGGAGCCGGGGCCGGAGGCCGCTCCTTCACCGCGCCGTGTTGGGCTGTCGTGTCCATAGTCGTATCAAGCCCTGAAACAAGGTTCGTTTAAAGCCGCGGCGGGACGTGAGCCCCGCCGCGTCAGCTCTAGAGAACTCCAGATCAATAGATCTTGGAGAACTTTTCGATGTTCGACTTGTCGAACTGGAAGGGCGGAGCCATTGCAGCCGAGTTGGTGTCGTCGAGCGTGACCTTGCCGACGCGGCCGATCGACAGCGTGGCGCCGGGCTTGGCCTCTTCCTTCTTCACCGCCAGATCATGGGCGAGGTAGACGGCCGAGTAGCCGAGGTCGATCGGGTTCCACAGCGCAACCGCCTGGCTGGAACCGTTGTCGATGAACTTCTTGAACTCGGACGGCAGTGCGAGACCGGTGACATTGACCTTGCCGATCAGGTTCTCGTCGGTGACGACCTGGGCGGCGGCAACGACGCCGACGGTGGTCGGCGCGATGATCGCCTTCAGGTTCGGATAGGACTTCAACAGGCCCTTGGCTTCGTCGGTGCTCTTGGCCGAATCGTCATCGCCGTAGACGGTGGCGACGAGTTTGATCTTGGGGAACTTCTCCGGCAGGATCTTCTTGGCCGCGTCGATCCAGGCGTTCTGGTTGGTCGCGGTCGAGGAGGCCGACAGGATGGCGACCTCGCCGCCTTCCGGCAGGTGGTCGGCGGCGAGCTTGATGATGGTCTCGCCGATCAGGCCGGTGTCGGACGGGTTGAGGTGAAGCTGGCGACCTTCCTTGGCGACGCCCGAATCCCACGAGATGACGGTGATGCCGCGTTCCATGGCCTTCTTCAGCACCGGCACCAGAGCGTCGGCGTCATTGGCCGAAATGGCGATGGCGTTGACCTTCTGCGCGATCAGCGAATTGACCACTTCGATCTGCGCTTCGGCGGTCGCCTTGGTCGGGCCGGTGTAGATGATGTCGACATCGCCAAGTTCCTTGGCCGCCTCTTCGGCGCCCTTGTTGGCGGCATCGAAGAAGCCGTTGCCGAGCGACTTCACCACCAGCGCGATCTTGACGTTTTCGGCGTAGGCTGCATTCACGAACATGGCGGCTGAGAATGCAGCCGTCACCATCAATTTCTTCAAGAAGCTCATCGAATTTCCTCCCTTGAGCGTTGCATTCCATCGCCGCTGCGAGCGCGAGTTGGCCTCAGGCCTGCAGTGAAGATTCTTCCTTGTTGGTTGCGGATGTGCGGGCGACGATCAGCGTCACGCCGGCGGTCTCCAGCATCTTGGCTTCACGATCCTCGATGCCGTCATCGGTGATGACGGTGGCGATGCGCGACAGGCCGCACAGGATGAGGCTGGAGCGTTTGCGGAATTTCGAGGAATCGACCAGCACCACCAACTCGTCGGCCTGGTCGATCAGTTTCTGCTCCGCCTGGATCAAGAGCGGATCGCCCTCCATCAGGCCGAGCGGCCCCAGACCCTGCGCACCCATGAACATGCGGCGCGCATAGAAATTGCGCGTCACGTCGTTGTCGAAGGGCGACAGGATGATGTTCTGCTCGCGATAAATGGTGCCGCCCGACAGCATCACCGTATTCTTGGAGTGCTTGAGCAGGTGCTCGGCGATGGGGAACGAATTGGTGAAGATCGGCATGCGGCGGCCGGTCAGGAAATGCACCATCTGGAAGGTGGTGGTGCCGCCATTGATGATGATCGGTTCGCCGTCGTTGCACAGCTCGACCGCTTCACGCGCAATCGCCCGCTTCTGCGAGGCGTTGATGGTTTCGTTGACGGAAAAGGGCCGGCCGGCCAGCCCGATGAACTGCGGCGGCGAGATTGCCTCGGCGCCGCCGCGCACGCGGCGCAGGCGCTTCTGGACGTGGAGAGCCGCGATATCGCGCCGGATCGTCGCCTCGGAGGACTCCGTCAGGTCGACCATCTCCTGCACCGTCACCACAGGCTTTTCCTGGACGGCGGACAGAATGATCCTGTGGCGCTCTTTTTCGTGCATGGTTCCTCCCTGCCCGGGCATCTAGGCACCCAAAACGCGCAGTGTCAATCATTTCCGATCATATAATTTCATTGTGCAGTGCAATATGATCGATATTGATCGTTTGTGATTGACAAGCCGACCGCTTCCGTGGAAATTCGGGGCCAAATGGCCGCGCCTTCTGCGTGCCTTCGGGAGGATTTCTTATGCTCGACAAGCGCACCGGCGCGCGCCTCGCCAATCTGTGGGACGAGGCCAAGGCTCACGCCATGAGCGGGCCGGAACTTCTGGTCTACCGTTCGAACACACTTGGTTCCGACAAGCGGGTCACCAACTATGGCGGCGGCAACACGTCGTCGAAGATCTGGCAGAAAGACCCGCTCACCGGCGAGGATGTCGAAGTGCTGTGGGTCAAGGGATCGGGCGGCGACAGCGCCTCGATCAAGCTGGACGGCTTTGCCACGCTCTACATGGACAAGCTGCGCGCGCTCAAAGGCCTCTATCGCGGCGTCGAGCACGAAGACGAGATGGTCGGCTTCCTGCCGCACTGCACCTTCAACCTCAATCCGCGTGCGGCTTCGATCGACACGCCGCTGCATGCCTACGTGCCGAAGCCCTTTGTCGACCACATGCATCCCGATGCCATCATCGCCATTGCCGCGGCGAAGGATTCGAAGGCGCTGACGAAAGAAATCTTCGGCGAGGCCATCGGCTGGCTGCCGTGGAAGCGCCCTGGCTTCGAACTTGGCCTGTGGCTGGAGAAATTCTGCCTCGAACACCCAGCCGCCAAGGGCGTCATCCTGGAAAGCCACGGCCTGTTCACCTGGGGCGACACCCCCAGGGAATGCTACGAGACGACGATCTCAGTGATCAACCAGGCGATCGAATGGTTCGAGCGCCGCTCCGAGGGTGTCGCTATCTTCGGCGGTGAAGCGGCCAAGTCGCTCGACGCCACTGAGCGCCGTGCCATCGCGGCCAAACTGATGCCGAGGATTCGCGGCCTGATCTCGGAAAGGAGCCACAAAACAGGCCATTTCGACGATTCCACTGCTGTGCTCGAATTCGTCAACTCCAGGGATCTGCGCCCGCTGGCGGCACTTGGCACGTCGTGCCCTGACCATTTCCTGCGCACCAAGATCCGCCCGCTGGTCATCGAGTTCGATCCGGCAAAACCCGATGTCGATGCCGTCATCGCGCGTCTTGCCGACGACATCGCCGAATATCGCGTTGGCTACCAGGCCTATTACGACAGCTGCAAGCATCCGGACTCGCCCGCCATCCGCGATCCCAATGCCGTCGTCTACCTGATGCCCGGCGTCGGCATGTTCACCTTCGCCGGCGACAAGGCGACGGCGCGCATCTCGGGCGAATTCTATGTCAACGCCATCAACGTCATGCGCGGCGCCTCCACCGTGTCGTCTTATGTCGGCCTGCCTGCACAGGAAGCCTTCGACATCGAGTACTGGCTGCTCGAAGACCTGAAGCTGCAGCGTATGCCGAAGCCGAAGTCGCTTGCCGGCCAGATCGCCCTGGTCACGGGTGGCGCCGGCGGCATCGGCCGCGCCACGGCCAACCGCCTGCTGCGCGAAGGCGCCTGCGTGGTGCTGGCCGACATCGATGAGGCGGCACTCGCCAGCACCAATGACGAACTGGCGAAAGTCTACGGCAGGGACTTCGTGCGGCCGGTGCTGATCAATGTCACCTCGGAGGAGCAGGTCATTTCGGGCTTTGCCGAGACAGCGGTCGAGTTCGGCGGCATCGACATTCTGGTATCGAATGCAGGGCTGGCCTCCTCGGCGCCGATCGAGGAGACGACGCTGGCGCTGTGGGACAAGAACATGGACATCCTGTCGACCGGTTATTTCCTGGTCTCGCGGGAAGCGTTCCGGCTGTTCCGCGCGCAGAAGATTGGCGGCAACGTCGTCTTCGTCGCCTCCAAGAACGGCCTTGCCGCATCGCCGAACGCCGCCGCCTATTGCACCGCCAAGGCTGCCGAGATCCATCTCGCCCGCTGCCTGGCGCTGGAGGGCGCGGAGGCGCAGATCAGGGTCAATGTCGTCAACCCGGACGCGGTGCTGCGCGGCTCGAAGATCTGGACCGGCGAGTGGAAGGAACAGCGCGCCGCCGCCTACAAGATGTCGACCGACGATCTGGAGGAGCACTATCGCTCGCGTTCGATGCTGAAGCGCTCGGTCTTCCCGGAAGACATCGCAGAGGCGATCTATTTCCTGGCGTCCGACATGTCGGCCAAGTCGACCGGCAACATCATCAATGTCGACGCGGGCAACGCCCAGTCGTTCACGCGCTGAGCGGAGGGGACGATGGAACACATCATCTCCGCCGGCCTCGTCGACAAGGACAACGCCGCGCGCAAGGCCAACCTCGAGCGCGACTATGCCTCGCTCGGCGAGCGGCTCGACCGTCGCGGCATCGCCATCGACGCTGTCAGAGACAAGGTCGAGAAATTCGCGGTGGCGATCCCGTCCTGGGGCGTCGGCACCGGCGGCACGCGTTTTGCCCGCTTTCCCGGTGCCGGCGAGCCACGCGACATCTTCGACAAGATCGAGGATTGCGCCGTCATCCAGCAATTGACGCAGGCGACGCCGACCGTTTCCCTGCACATTCCGTGGGACAAGGCCGATCCGAACCGGCTGAAGCAAGCGGCCTCGCGCTTTGGCCTCGGCTTCGACGCCATGAACTCCAACACCTTTTCCGACGCCAAGGACCAGAAGCTCTCCTACAAATTCGGCTCGCTGTCGCATGCCGACGCCGGCACGCGCCGGCAAGCGGTCGAGCACAATCTCGAATGCATCGAGATCGGCAAGACGCTCGGCTCCAAGGCGCTGACGGTGTGGATCGGCGACGGTTCGAACTTTCCCGGCCAGGTCAATTTCGCCAAGGCATTCGAGCGCTATCTCGACGCCATGAAAGAGGTCTACGCCGGACTGCCCGCCGACTGGAAGCTGTTCAGCGAGCACAAGATGTACGAGCCGGCCTTCTATTCCACCGTCGTGCAGGACTGGGGCACCAACTACATGATCGCGCAGGAGCTGGGCGACAAGGCGTTCTGTCTCGTCGACCTCGGCCACCATGCCCCAAACGTCAACATCGAGATGATCGTGTCGCGGCTGATCCAGTTCAAAAAACTCGGCGGCTTCCACTTCAACGATTCGAAATATGGCGACGACGATCTCGACGCCGGTTCGATCGATCCTTACCGGCTGTTTCTCGTCTTCAACGAACTGGTCGACGCCGAACTTTCCGGCGCCGAGGGGTTCGACCCGGCCCACATGCTCGACCAGAGCCACAACGTCACCGATCCGATCGAAAGCCTGATGCTATCGGCGGTCGAGGTGCAGCGCGCCTATGCGCAGGCGCTGCTGGTCGACCGCAAGGCGTTGGAAGATTTTCAGGATAGCAATGACGCGCTGATGGCGACGCAGACGCTGAAAGCGGCCTACCGCACCGATGTCGAGCCGATCCTCGCCATGGCGCGGCTGAAGACCGGCGGCGCCATCGACCCGGTCGCCGCCTATCGAGCGGCGGGTTACCGCGCCAAGGTTGCAGCGGAACGCCCTGCAGTCGCTGGCGGTTCGGGCGGCATTGTCTGAGGCCGAGCCGGCCCCCTCATCCGGCCGCTTTGCGGCCACCGCCCTCCGGGCGTTCGTTGTTCGAAAAGCCAAGCAGTTGGCTTTTCGCCCGCTGCGCGGACCACGCCTCACCCCCGCAGGGAGAAGAGACTGGCGTCAGCGCTGACACCTCCTCTCCCCTCGGGGAGAGGTCGGATTGCCCCGAATTGCCCTTCGCAATTCGGTTGGCAATCCGGGTGAGGGGGCTCTTTCTCGTGCTCCCTTAATTGTTAGTGGACTCGATCCGTCCAACACGGTCTTCTAGGCATCCCCCCGCCCGGAGAACCGCCATGCCTCTCAACCGTCGGACACTGATCGCCGCCAGTCTTTCCATCACCTTTGTCCTGGCGCCGTTGACGAGTGTCTTCGCCGCCTCGCCGGCGCCGGCCAAGGGCGAGCACGGCATGGTGGTGACGGCCCAGCATCTGGCGTCCGAAGTCGGCATCGAGGTGTTGAAGAAGGGCGGCAATGCTGTCGACGCGGCGGTTGCCGTCGGCTATGCGCTCGCCGTCGTCTACCCCAATGCCGGCAATATCGGCGGCGGCGGCTTCATGACCATCCGCTTCAAGGACGGCAAATCGACCTTTCTCGATTTCCGCGAGCGGGCGCCGCTGGCGGCGACAAAAACCATGTATCTCGACAAGGACGGCAACCCGGCGAAGGGCGCCAGCCTCGACGGCTATCTCGCCGTCGGCGTACCGGGCTCTGTGGCTGGCTTCGAGATGGCCCGTGAAAAATACGGCAAATTGTCCCGCCAGGATCTGATGGCGCCGGCAATCGGCTACGCCAAGGACGGGTTCATCCTCAATCAGGGCGACGCTGCCTCGTTTGCCGGCAGTGCCGACAGGCTGGCGAAGGACCCCGCGGCCGCCGCCATATTCCTGAAACCCGACGGCAAGCCCTATGGCATCGGCGAGCGGCTGGTTCAGCCCGACCTCGCCGCCTCGCTCGCCGCCATTTCCGAAAAGGGTACGGATGCCTTCTATAAAGGCGCCATCGCTGACGCCATCATCAAGGCGAGCGGCGCCAAGGGCGGCATTCTCGCCAAGCCGGATTTCGAGCAGTATGCGGTGCGTGAGCTCAAGCCCGTGACCTGTACCTATCGCGGCTACGAGATCACCTCCTCGCCGCCGCCCAGCTCCGGCGGCATCATCATCTGCGAAATCCTCAACGTCCTGGAGGGCTATCCGCTGTCCTATCTCGGCGCAGGTTCCGCCGAGACGGTCCACGTCATGGTCGAGGCGATGCGCTACGCCTATGTCGACCGCAATTCAGCGCTTGGCGATCCTGATTTCGTCGACAACCCGGTCTCGAAACTGCTTGATAAGGCCTATGCCAAGGATATCCGCGACAAGATCGACCCGTTCCGGGCGGGCGTGTCGCAGGATTTGATGCCGAAGGGCTTTGGCGAGAGCAAGGAGACGACGCATTATTCGATCATCGACGATGCAGGCAATGCGGTAGCGGTCACCTACACGTTGAACGGTTCCTTTGGAGCCGGCGTCGTCGCCGACGGCACCGGCATCCTGCTCAACAACGAAATGGACGATTTCACCCAGAAACCCGGCGTGCCCAACCTCTATGGCCTGGTCCAGGGGGAGGCCAACGCCATCCAGCCGAAGAAGACGCCGCTGTCGTCGATGAGCCCGACCGTGGTCGCCAAGGACGGCAAGCCGTTCATGGTCATCGGCAGCCCCGGCGGCTCCCGCATCATCACCATCACGCTGGAAGCGATCGTCAATGTCATCGACCACGGCATGAACATCCAGGAGGCGATCGACGCGCCGCGCATCCACCATCAATGGCTGCCCGACAAGGTGTATGTCGAGCCGTTCGGCCTGTCGCCGGACACAGAAAAGCTGCTGGCCGGCATGGGATATCACCTCGATCTCGCCGACCAGACCTGGGGTCAGGCCGCCGGCATCCTGGTCGGCGGCAAGAGCCTGGCGGAAATCGAGAAAGGCGGCGGCGCGCGCTACAACGGCGCCATCGACAGCCGCGCGGCCTCTGGCGAGGCGCTCGGATACTGACAGCTCGGAGGAAAAGCTTGGAGCAGCGTGGCGATTCGGGTTGATCGCCCGCTGCTCAAGTGGATCGGCTCACACCGACTTGACCGTCACAAGACCAGCGTGAGGGTGGACGCAACCAGCATCAAGGCGGCAATGCCGACGAACAGCGCATAGATGCGCGGCCGGTCGAGCAGCAGCGCATTTCCGGAGATCCAGGCGGATGTGGCGCCGCCAAGCGCGAAGAGGAAGCCGTTGCGGTGCCCGAAGACCATCGATGCGGCCATCAGCCCGCCGATGATCAGCGCACCGAACACGATGATCACGGCAACGGCATATCTCTCGAAATCGTTGCCGCTTCCCATGCTCGGGCCGATTGCGTTCAAGGTTGGCAGGTCGTCCGGATCGAAAGGGTTCGTCGACCCGTATTCGTCTTGACCGGCAGGCTCTCGCATCATTCGTTCTCCGTATAGCGGCAACAAATCATCAAGCCTTGCCGAGTGCAACCCGATCACGCTGCCTTGATGCGTTCGACCGGTCCTTGACGTCTTCAGGTGGCGGCTTGCTGCCGGCTTTTGGTTCTTGGCCGTCTTTGGTCTCTCAGGCAATCCGGGAAACGGCTGCCCAAAGGCGACCGTAGCTCCCTCTATCATGGAATGCATTCGTGGAGGAAAAATGATGCGGGGCGCGGATTGGGCTTCGCAAACCGTGATTCGGACGGTGACGTCGCACAGGGTTGTTGTACGGGCGAATCGCCTTGCGGCCAGTGGGCGTCTGCGCTTGGCATGCGGTTGCGTGAAAGTTGACTGGGCAGGCATCTTAAATGTTGACTAGTAAACTCATGTTTCATAGTCACCGGGCAGTGGTCGCTGGAGACCAACCCCCGAAAAGCAGGGCCGGCCGCATTGCAGAGAGACCAAGAGCCCCAGTCGAGAGCCGCGCCCGATCATTTGCGCAGCCGAATGACCCGGCGCCAGGCGCTCGGGCTTTTTTCGCTGCCGTTCGCCGGCATGAGGTCCTCCACGGCTGAAGCCCGTCCGTTGCGCATCGTCTGCCTGGATGACGGGTTGACCGAGACCTTGCTCATGCTCGGTGTCAGCCCGGTCGCCATTGCCGATCGGGAGGTCTGGGAGAAATGGGTGGTCGAGCCGCGGCTGCCGCCCGACGTCGCCGATCTCGGCACGCTGCTCGAGCCCAATCTCGAATTCCTGCAGCAGCTCAGGCCCGACATCATCCTGTCCATGCCGTATCTCGAGGGCATCAAGCCGCTGCTCGAACGCGTGGCTCCAGTGACGACGATCGGGCTCTATACCGAGGCCGGGCAACCCTATCGGCGCGCGCTCGAGGCGACGCGCCAGCTCGCCGGGCTTGTCGGCAAGGAAAGCGAAGGCGAGGCGCTGATCGCGGCGACAGACGCGTATCTTTTGGAGGTTCGCCAGCAACTGGCGCCGCTTTCGGCACGGCCGATCTATGTCGTCAGCTTCCTGGACCCCCGCAATGTGCGCGTCTACGGCGCAAAGAGCCTGTTTCAGGAGGTGTTCGACCGCATCGGGCTCAGCAACGCGTGGACGGCCGAGACCAACTATTGGGGGTTTTCGACCGTCGGCATCGACGGGCTGGCGACATCCAGCGATGCGCGCCTCGCCTATCTCGAACCCTTGCCTGAGGGCGCCGGCGGCACGCTGACCGAAAGTCCGGTCTGGAATGCCATGCCCTTCGTGCGCAACCGCTCGATCATGCGCCTTCCTGCCGTCCTGATGTTTGGCGCGCTTCCATCCGCGAGCCGTTTTGCTCGGGTCCTGGCATCGGCGATGACCGCGGAGGCCGCCCATGGCTGAGGATGCTGCCATTGCCCAAAGGGGGAAGCCTGCGTCGGCCGGCCGGGCCCCCGTGTGGAGCTTTTCCAGCAATCAGCCGGTAGGCGCGATCCTGCTTTGCGCGGTGCTGCTCGCGGCTGCGGCAGCGGCAACCGTCTCGAACCTCACCGTGCAACTGCCATCGGCGCTCTGGCTCCAATCGCTCGCCGCTCCCGACATCGCTGACATGCGGCAGGTGCTCGTCCACTATGCCTTCCTGCCCCGTCTTGCGATCAGCCTTTTGTGCGGTGCGGCGCTCGGGCTTGCCGGAACTGTCCTGCAGCAGGTTCTGCGCAACCCGCTCGCCTCGCCTGAAACCGTTGGCGTCTCGGCCGGCGCCTATCTGGCGCTGGCACTGGCGACGCTTCTGTCACCGTCCCTGCTTGCCTTCGGCCGCGAATGGGTGGCGCTGGCCGGCGCATTTATGGCCCTTGCCGCCGTCATCGCTCTGTCCTGGCACAAGGGCCTGTCGCCGCTTTCGGTGGTGCTGGCGGGGCTTGTGGTCAGCCTCTATGCCGGCGCCATCGGTGCCGCTCTCATCGTGCTGCGGCATGAATGGCTGGCCAGCCTGTTCATCTGGGGCGCCGGTTCGCTCGGCCAGCAGGATTGGTCGACGACGCTGTGGCTTTTGCCCCGCATCGGCACTGCTGCGCTTGCGATCTTCTTCATGGTGCGGCCCCTGACCCTGCTTGGCCTCGACGATGAAGGCGCGCGCAGCCTTGGCGTGCCGCTCGGCGCCTATCGCTTCGCCGGACTGGCGGCCGCCGTCGCGCTGATCGCGTTTGTCGTTGCCGCTGTCGGCGTCATCGGCTTCGTCGGCCTGGCCGCGGCGACGCTCGCGCGCATCGGCGGTGGCCGGCGGCTTGGCCAACAACTGGTGATGGCGCCGCTGATCGGCGGCGCGTTGCTGTGGGCCGCCGATCAAGGCGTGCAGATCGCCACCGGGCCGCAAGGCGACCTGCTGCCGACCGGAGCGATCACAGCACTTCTCGGTGCGCCGCTGCTGCTCTGGCTGCTGCCGCGCCTTGCGCTTGGCTCGGAAGCCCCGACCTTGATGGCCGTGCGCCTGCCGCGCGCAAGCCGGCCCGGCCTTGTTCTCATGGCACTCGGCCTGGCTCTGCTTCTGCTGCTCGGGCTGGCCCTGCTCCATGAACCGGGTCCGCATGGCTGGACCTTCGCCTTCGGCGACGAGCTGCAGCCTTTGCTGTCGTGGCGGTGGCCTCGCGTGCTTGCCGCGCTGAGTGCCGGGGCGATGCTGGCGCTTGCCGGGCTGATGATGCAGCGGCTGACCGGCAATCCGATGGCCAGCCCCGAAGTGCTGGGCATCAGTGCCGGTGCCGCCCTTGGCATGATGGTGGCGCTGTTTGCGCTCGTCGATGCCGGGCGCCCGGTTCAGACGGCGGCGGCAACGATCGGGGCCTTCGCCGCTTTGCTGGTGACGCTGGCGATCGGCCGTCGTGCCGCCTATGCGCCGGAGCGGCTGCTGCTTGCCGGCGTTGCCCTGACGGCCTTGTTCGACGCGCTGATCCTGGTGCTCACCGCGACCGGCGATCCTCGCGCCATGCTGCTGCTCAACTGGCTGACCGGTTCGACCTATGGCGTCGATGTCGGTGACGCCCTGCTGACCGGTGGTATCGCGGTCTGCCTCTTCGCGCTCGCGCCTTTCTTCATGCGCTGGCTCGACATCCTGCCGCTCGGCTCCGCCGCCGTTCAGGGCCTTGGCATCAACCTGAAGAGGGCGCGGCTTCTCGTGCTGCTGGCCGTCGCGGCACTCACCGCGGCTTCGACGCTGATCGTCGGTCCGCTGACCTTCATCGGCCTTATGGCGCCGCATCTTGCTCGTCGCCTTGGCCTTTCCCGTGCGCTGCCGCAGGCCATTGGCGCGGTGCTCGCCGGCGCGCTGATCATGGTCGCCGCCGACTGGGTGGGCCGGATCGCCATCTTCCCGCGCCAGATCCCGGCCGGTCTCGTCGCCACGTTGATCGGCGGCCCGGTGCTGATGTGGCTGCTGCGCCGCCGCTGACCGTTTTGCCTGGAGATATCCATGTCCAAGATATCCATGTCCAACGCGACGCCAGCCCTGATCGCCAACACGGCGGTCCACGATCTTGTTCCGGCGCAGGGCGGCGCGCCCTGGCGGATATTCCTGCATGTGCCGTCCGGGCCGGTGCCCGAGGCCGGCTGGCCGGTCCTCTACATGACCGACGGCAACGCCGTCATCGGCACGGCGGTCGACGCCATGCGCGCGCAGGCCTTCTATCCCACGGGCACCAATGTCGGCTGGGGCGTCATCGTCGCCATCGGCTATCCCGTCGACGGCGCCTATGATCCGCTGCGCCGCTCATGGGATCTCGGCCCGCCGCCAGGCAAGACCTACCCGCCCTTCCACGAAGGCACGTCCGAAGTCCGGACCGGTGGGGCAGGGAAATTCCTTGCTTTCATCGAGGATGAGCTGAAGCCGTGGGTCGCCAGCCGGGTCACGGTCGATGCCAGCCGCCAGGCGCTTTACGGCCATTCTTTCGGTGGCCTGTTTGCGCTCTACGCCCTGTTCACGCGGCCTTCTTCCTTTCAGACCTGGATCGCGGCGAGCCCCGCCATCTATTGGGAAGAGCGTGCCATCGACCGCTTTCTCGAAGCCTTCGAGGCCGCCATTCCCGATGGTTTGGCGGCGACCATGATCCTGTCGGCCGGCGAGTACGAGACCGAGAAGCTGGCGCCGTTCCAGATTGGCGCCGAGGACGAGGAAAAGCGCCTGAAGCAGAAAAAGGTGACACGCACCGACGCATTCGCGCGGGCAATGGCGCAGCGTCTTGACGCTCTCCCGGGCGTGCGCGCCAGTTTCGAACTGCATGCCGGCGAGAACCACATGTCGATCCTGCCGGTCACCGTCAATCGCGCGGTGCAGGCGGCGTTTGCGGTGAGGAGGGACACCGCCCTTTGCTGAACGCCGCAGCAAGACGGTCGGCGCTGTCATTCCTGTGAAGGGGAGGCGCTCAATCGGCGGTAGGAGACGCCGCCGAAGTTTGCCGTCACAAAATCCGTGACGGACATCTTGCGCTTGCCTCCGTCGCTGCATGCGATCTCGCAGGTCAGCGGGGATGCGCTGGACGAATTGCTGTTTGGAGGAACCTGTTCGCTTCACGGGACGGACCAGCCGATAGAGCATAGTTGCACACCTTTGTAACACAGTCAGGCGAGCGCAACATGCTGATTTGGCTTATCTTCTTGATCTTGTTGGGATGACAAGAAAGATGGTGCCCAGAGGCGGATTCGAACCACCGACACGCGGATTTTCAGTCCGCTGCTCTACCAACTGAGCTATCTGGGCCTGTTCCGGCAAACGAAAACTCGCAGGCCGGAATTCATCGAGGCGCCGTGGGCGCCCCTTGAAAGCGCGTGGGTTATAGCACGGGAATTCGGCCTGTCCAGCGCCTAGGTGGCAATTTCAGGCAGGAAAAGCGATGCCGTGCGGCGCCCCGGTTTCCATGCCGCTTGCGGGCCGGAATGGCGCACGGCATGGCACTATCCGGCCTTCGCCATTCTTGTCCGTGCCGCTATTGCAGGCTGAAACGCCGTGACATGTCTTTTAGCCGGCGGTCGAGGTGCAGCAATGCTCGCGGCACTGGGCGCCCGCAAGTCGCCATCGCCTATCTGGCGCCGGTCACGCCGCGGCGAAAATCGGAAGGCGACATGCCGGCGAGCTTGCGGAACGACTTGTTGAAGGCGCTGAGCGAGCCGAAACCCGAATCCATGGCGACGCGCAGCACATTGGCGTCCTGATGCATCAAAAGCGCCTGCGCATAGCTCAGCCGCAACAGGTTCACATACTCGTTGAGCGTCATGCCGGTGGATTTCTTGAACAGGCTCATGGCGTATTTGGGATGGATGTCGGCGGCCGCGGCGATGTTCACGCAATCGATGTCATAGAGGAAGTTTTCGGCGATGAAATCGCACATGCGTCCGACATTCCGCGACGATTGCTGGTCAAAGGGGCTGCCTGTTTCCTGGTCGGTCGGAGTTGCGGATACCAGCCGATAGGGCTCGAACCGCACTCGCTCCAGCCGCAGCAGCAATTCGTTGACGGCATGTTCGGCCTTGGCCTGGTCGCCGGACCGGGCGTAGCGGTTCCAGCGCTCGAAATTATGGTTGTCGGACTGGTCGGTGGCTGATGTCACCAGTGTTGCGCCCGTCATCAGCCGGTGCCTTATGTCCGTGGGCAGGTGCAGCCGGAAGAAATGCACCAGCGGCAGATGCGCTCCGGCATAGATGGCGTCGTCGGACAAATCGTCCATCTGGTGCGGCAGGCCACCCCAGAACAGGCACATCTCGCCGGCCGAAAGCGAAATCTCGTGGTCGTTCATGCGGTAATGCACGCTGCCGCGCACGATGAAATTAACCTCGACCTGGGCGTGCCAATGCGGCTTGAGCATCACCAACGGATTGGTGTGAAACATCTGCAGGAGCAGCGGCAGGCCTTCCACGCTGCTGGCCCCAGGCTGGTAGAACGGCCGTTCAGGCATCTTACTTTCCGCCAATTTCATATTCCCTTTGACGGCGACAGGCCTTGCCCGGTGCATAGTCTAGCCACGCTCACAGTGAGAGAGCAAATGAAATGGGAGGATTTCAATGCGCATCACAATGACCTGCGCCGCGCTCGCGCTTGCCCTGGGCTCAGCCCCGGCCTTCGCGCAATCCGGCGAAATCACCATCTGGAGCTGGAATGTCGCGGCTTCATCGCTGAAAGCGACCATTGCCGGCTTCAACAAGCAATTTCCCGACGTCAAGGTCACGGTCCAGGATCTCGGCAACCAGCCGACTTACGACAAGTCGATCGCCGGCTGCGCCGCCGGCGGCGTCGGGCTGCCTGATGTCGTCACCATCGAGAACGGCGAGGCCGAGAATTACTGGAGCCAGTTCCCCGACTGCTTCGTCGACCTGCATACGCTCGGTTACACAGCCGACGACCAGAAAAAATTCCCCGATTTCAAGCGCACCGAGTTGGAAGTGGGCGATAAGGCCTACGCGATGCCGTGGGATTCCGGCCCGGTGGCCGCCTTTTATCGCCGCGACTTCTACGAAAAGGCCGGCGTCGATCCGGCTTCGATCAAGACCTGGGACGATTTCATCGCCGCCGGCAAGAAAATCCAGGCCGCCAATCCTGGCGTCTCGATGACCAATGCCGATTTCAACGGCGACTCGGAATTGTTCCGCATGATCTCCAACGAACAGGGCTGCGCCTATTTCTCCGAGGACGGACAGTCGATCACGGTCAACCAGCCCAAATGCATCGATGCCATGACCAAGGTCAAGGAGATGAAGGACGCCGGCATCATCTCGTCGGCCGACTGGGGCACCAAGATCACCAACAACACCGCCGGCACCGTCGCCACCCAGATCTATGGCGGCTGGTATGAGGGCACCATTCGCACCGAATCTGCCGGCGAAAACGGCAAATGGGGCGTCTATCTGATGCCGAGCCTCACCGCCGACGGGCCGCGCGCCGCCAATCTCGGCGGGTCCTCGCTGGCCATCACCTCGGCTTCCAAGAACAAGGAGGCTGCCTACGCCTATCTGAAATACACGCTCGGAACCAATGAAGGCCAGATCACGATGCTGAAGGAGTTCGGCCTGGTACCGTCCCTGGTCTCGGCGCTCGACGATCCCTATGTCGCGCAAGTCCTGTCTTACTGGGGCGGCCAGGCGGTATGGAAGGACATTCTCGGCACCTTGCCGAAGGTTGTTCCGAGCCGCGGCACGCAGTTCCAGAGCGACGCCGAAATCATCGTCCGCGCCGTGCAGACCAAGTATCTGGCCGGCGGCTATCCTGACGCCAAGGCGGCGCTCGACGATGCCGCAAGCCAGATCGCGGCGGCGACCGGACTGCCCGTCAAATCTTGATTGCCGCTTCTCCTTCTCCCCTTGTGGGAGAAGGTGGATCGGCGCGATAGCGCCGAGACGGATGACGGGTGCTCCAGCGGAGTGAGACGTTGGCATTCCCTGGAACACCCCCTCATCCGTCGCCTTCGGCGACACCTTCTCCCACAAGGGGAGAAGGGAAGACCCAGGCGACGGCGTGAAACAACAAGCGGTAGAAGGAGGAGCAAGATGCGCAATCGTAACGCCACGGCCTATCGCTTCCTCACGCCCTATCTGCTGATCTTCGCGATCTTCTGGGTGTGGCCGATCATCAGCTCCTTCATGATCTCCTTCCAGGCGACGCGCACCGTGCCGTGGCGGTTCGCGCCGAGCTTCAACTGGGGCCGGTTGATCGGCGATCCGGCCTTCTTCAACGCCCTGAAGAACACGCTGCTCATCCTGGTCATCCAGGTGCCGGTGATGATCTCGCTGGCGCTCGTCATGGCGGTGCTTTTGAACTCGCCGCTCTTGAAGGCGCGTGGCCTCTACCGCTTCGCCTTCTTCGCCCCGGTCGTGGTCGGCGAGGTTGCCTATTCGGCGGTGTTCCGGCTGATGTTCAACCTCGATTTCGGCATCATCAACAAGCTCCTGAACAGCGTCGGCCTGCCCAAGATCGACTGGTTCTCCAACGTCACGCCGGCGATGGCGCTGATCATGATCGCGGTGACCTGGCGCTGGGCCGGTTACAACGCCATCATCCTGCTCGCCGGCATGCAGTCCATTCCCGAAGACGTCTACGAGGCGGCGACGCTCGACCGCGTCAGCAAGCTCAAGCAGTTCTTCTATATCACCCTGCCGCTGCTGAAGCCGGTCATCGTGTTCTGTCTCGTGCTGTCGATCATCGGCACCATGCAGCTGTTCACCGAGCCCTTCCTGATCACCGAGCGCGGCGGGCCGGGCGGCGGCACGGAGACGCTTGGCCTGCTGCTTTACCGCCAGGGCTTTCGGTCGCTCAACTTCGGCTACGCCTCGGCCGTCGCCTACACCATGGCCGGGCTGGCGATCGCCATCACGCTGGCGCAGCTGTGGCTGACGAGGGAACCGAAATGAGTTCGCGCTCCTCCGCCAGGCTGGGACGCAGCATCGCTCTGCATCTGTTCCTGACGCCGCTGGCGCTGATCTGGCTGTTTCCGCTGTGGATGATGGTGGTGTTCTCGACCATGCCCGACAACGGCATCTTCAGCCCCGGCATCGAGCTTTTGCCGCACGGCAATTTCATCGACAATTTCAACAATCTGCAGCGTGACACGAACTTCGTCGGCGCCATCGGCATTTCGGTCTCGGTGGCGGTGACCTACACCATCCTGTCGGTGCTGCTGACGTCGATGGCCGGCTGGGCGCTGGCCCGCTACCAGTTCTTCGGCAAGGGCGCGGTTGTCGCCATCATACTGGGCACCATAACGCTGCCCTATGCGGTCGTGCTGATCCCGCAGTTCATCATGGTGGCGCGCGACTTCAAGCTCGCCAACACCTGGGTGGCGCTGATCGTTCCGCCGCTGTTCAATTCGCTCGGCGTGCTGTTCATGCGGCAGAGTTTTTCGATGATGCCGGACGACCTCTTCGATGCGGCGCGCGTCGAGGGCGTGAAGGAGTGGCGCATCTTCCTCTTTGTCGCGCTGCCTTTGGCGCGGCCGATGCTGGCCGCACTCGCCATCATCCTGTTCCTCGCCTCCTGGAACAATTATCTGTGGCCGCTTTTGATCAACAGCCAGCCCGGTTCGATGACGGCGCCGGTGGCGCTCGGCACGCTGATCGGCCTCACCAAGGTGTCATGGGGCGGCATCATGGCGGGCGCTGTAATGCTGACGGTGCCGATGCTGGTCGTCTTCGTGCTGCTGCAGCGCCATTTCATCGCCGGCATTGCCGCCGGCGCGGTCAAGTAAGGGGCAGCATGGCAACGGTCACGCTCACCAATGTCGTCAAGCGCTTCGGCGTCTTCGAGGTCGTCCATGGCGCCAGCATGGACATCAAGGACGGCGAGTTCGTCGTCTTCGTCGGCCCCTCCGGCTGCGGAAAATCGACGCTGCTCAGGATGATCGCCGGGCTCGAGGACATCAGCGGCGGCGAGATCGCCATCGGCGGCAAGGTGGTCAATGATGTCGAGGCGGCCGACCGCGGCATCGCCATGGTGTTCCAGTCCTACGCGCTGTATCCGCATATGAGCGTCGAACAGAACCTCTCTTTCGGCCTGCGCATGACCGGCAATCCAAAAGCCGACACCGAACGGCGGGTGAAGCGGGCGGCCGAGATCCTGCGCATCAGCGAACTGATGGACAGACGCCCGAAAAAACTCTCAGGCGGTCAGCGCCAGCGCGTCGCCATCGGCCGCGCCATCGTGCGCGAACCGCAGGTGTTCCTGTTCGATGAGCCGCTCTCCAATCTCGACGCCGAATTGCGCGTCCAGATGCGCGTCGAGATCTCCCGGCTCCATAAGGAACTGGGCACGACAATGATCTATGTCACCCACGACCAGACCGAGGCGATGACGCTCGCCGACAGGATCGTCGTGATGCGCGCCGGCCATATCGAGCAGATCGGCCGGCCACTCGATCTCTACGACAACCCCGACAATCAGTTCGTCGCCGGCTTTGTCGGCTCGCCGAAGATGAATTTCATCAAAGGCCGGGTTGTCGGGCACGATGCACCTGGCGTCGTGGTCGAACTGGCGGGCCAGGAGAAGACCCGCATCACGCAACCGCTGACTGGCACTGCGCCCGAAATCGGCGGCCCAAAAATCGGCAGCAAGGTCATTGTCGGTGTGCGGCCTGAACATTTCGGCAATGCCGGAGAAGGCGACGCCGACCTTGTGGTTGCCATCGACGTGATCGAGCACCTGGGCGGCACAAGTTTCCTCTATGCCAGAACGGCCAACGGGGACGACGTGGTGATCCAGCGCGACGCGGCAAAGGTCCCTGACACGTCCGCGATCACCGTTTCCATCCGCAAATCCTACCTGTTCGACGAAAAAGGACTGCGGCTGCGCTGACCGCCAGCCCTTTCCAGCCTTCAAGGAGAATGACAATGACCGCAACCACGCCCATTCGCTGGGGCATTCTCGGCCCGGGCAGCATCGCCCAGTCCTTTGCCGGTGGCGTGGCCGCTTCGGACACCGGCAAGCTGGTCGCCATCGGCGCACGCAATCCCGCCAAGCCGGGGCTTGCCGAGCGTTTTCCCGGTGCCCGTATCCTCGACGGCTACGACGCGCTGCTCGCCGACCCCGACATCGACGCCGTCTACATTTCGATACCGCATCCAGGCCATGCGCAATGGGCGATCAAGGCGGCCGAGGCCGGAAAGCATGTGCTGTGCGAAAAGCCGCTGGCGCTGACCGCCTTCGAGGCCGACGCCATGATGCATGCCGCGCGCAAGGCCGGCACATTCCTCGGCGAAGCCTTCATGTACCGGTTGCACCCGCAGACCAAGAAGCTGGTGGAGCTGATCAGGTCCGGCGTCATAGGCGAGATCAGGATGATCAAGTCGAGCTTCGGTTTCGCCATGCCGGGCTTCATGCCGCAGCACCGGCTCTATGCCAACGATCTCGCCGGCGGCGGTATTCTCGATGTCGGCGGCTATCCCGTCTCGATGGTCCGGCTGATTGCCGGTGCGGCCGTCGGAAAGCCCTTCAGCGAGCCAGACAAGGTGGTCGGCACCGCCCATCTGGGCCAGTCCGGCGTCGACGAATGGGCCTCCGCGCTGCTGCATTTCCCCGGTGGCATTGTCGCTGAAGTCTCCTGCAGCATCTCGCTCAGCCAGGACAATGTCCTGCGCATCCTGGGCACTAAGGGCCGCATCGAAGTGCCGGACTTCTGGTTCGCCGGCGGCAACCGCGATGTCGGTCTCGGCCGGATAGACGTCATCGCCTCCGATGGTACGCGCCAGACCATCAGCGTCGACGAGAAGCGCCATGTCTATTCCTTCGAGGTCGACGCAGCCGGCGAGGCGATCCTCGCCGGCGGCCAAGAATTCGCCTGGCCGGGCATGGCGTGGGCGGAAAGCCTCGGCACCTTGCGTGTGCTGGACAAATGGCGGGCGGCAGCCGGCCTCGAATACGGGATCGAGAAGGCCGAGCAACGCACCAACACCATCTCCGGCCGGCCGCTGCTGTCCGGCGGCACGGCGGTCGCCAAGCGCACCATTCCTGGCCTGTCGAAGCCGGCATCGGTGGTGGCGCTCGGCTTCGAGGATTTCCGTACGTTTTCCTCAGGTTCGATCCTGCTCGATGCCTTTTTCGAGGCCGGCGGCAATCTCTTCGATACCGGCTATGTCTATGGCGGCGGCTATACCGAGAAGCTGCTTGGCGAATGGTTGAAAAACCGTGGCGTGCGCGCGCAATCGGTGGTCATCGCCAAGGGCGCCCACTCGCCGCTGTGCTATCCTGATGTGATCGGCAAGCAGCTCGACCAGACGCTCGAACGCCTGCAGACCGATCATGTCGATGTCTACTTCATGCACCGCGACAATCCGGATGTGCCGGTCGGCGAATTCGTCGATGCAATGGATCGCGAGGTCAAGGCCGGCCGCATCCGCGGCCCGTTCGGCGGTTCGAACTGGACGATGGAACGCATGGATGAGGCAATTGCCTACGCCGAACGCACCGGCAAGCAAAAGCCCGGTGCGCTGTCCAACAATTTCTCGCTGGCCGAAATGCTGGAGCCGATCTGGGCTGGCTGCGTCACGTCCTCCACGGATGCGTGGAAGGCCTGGCTGACATCCAGGAAGATGCCGAATTTCGCCTGGTCGAGCCAGGGGCGCGGCTTCTTCACCGATCGGGCGGGTCGCGACAAGCAAGACAATGAGGAGCTGGTGCGGGTCTGGTACTCCGAGCGGAATTTCGGCCGCCGCGACCGGGCGATCGAACTTGCCGCGAGACTGGGCAAGAGCCCAATCCATATTGCGCTGGCCTATGTGCTCGCTCAGCCCTTCCCCTCCATCCCGCTGATCGGGCCACGCACGTTGGATGAACTGGACGACAGCCTGCGCGCTCTCGACATCACGCTTTCGCAAGCCGATCTCGAATGGCTGGACGGCGGCAGCCTGCGCGCTGCCTAGTTGGCTGCCTGTTTAACCGTGGCGGCGTCAGGTCTCGTCATCGAACGCCCTGACGCCGCGCCTGGCCGGAGTCCGCAAATTCGCGTACATGCCTGTGGTGCGGAACTGGCTCGGTGTGATGCCGTAGCAGCGGCGGAAGACCTTTGAAAAATAGTTCGCTTCCTCGAAGCCGCACAGGATGGCGACTTCCTTCACCGGCAAAAAATC
Source organism: Mesorhizobium sp. M7A.F.Ca.US.002.01.1.1 (assembly GCF_004022955.1). Taxonomy (NCBI): domain Bacteria; kingdom Pseudomonadati; phylum Pseudomonadota; class Alphaproteobacteria; order Hyphomicrobiales; family Phyllobacteriaceae; genus Mesorhizobium; species Mesorhizobium sp. M7A.F.Ca.US.002.01.1.1. The sequence continues at coordinate 26,985 of NZ_RZQE01000029.1, forward strand.
CGCTTTGGTCAGCAGCTTCGCCGCGCGTTGCAGGCGCTGCTGCAGCACGAACTCGGCCGGAGGCAGGCCTTCGCTCTCGGCGAAACAGCGTGAGAAATGGGCTCGGCTGAGGCCGCTGATCTGGACC
>NZ_RZQE01000002.1:0-70811 GCF_004022955.1 Mesorhizobium sp. M7A.F.Ca.US.002.01.1.1
CCTTCTTCCGCTCCGTAATGTCGCGTGTGATCTTCGCGAACCCCAGGAGTTCGCCATCCTCGTGCCGAATGGCGTCGATGACCACGTGGGACCAGAACGTAGTTCCGTCTTTGCGTATACGCCAGCCTTCGCGCTCAACTCGCCCTTCACGGGCGGCGATCTCCAGGGCACTTTGCGGACTGCCCCGCTCACGGTCCTCGGGCGTATAGAATTGGGAAAAGTGCCTGCCGATTATTTCATCTGCCGAATAACCCTTGATGCGTTCCGCACCCGCATAATGCGCTGACCCTTGGCGTTGAACAGATGCAACTGGGTGAGGTCCGGCGCCAGGAAAACCTTCTGGCCCGGCATCACGGAAATCCGCTCGCGCAGCAACGCGCTCAAGGTGTTGTTGCCGGCTTTGGCCATGACAAGGGTTTCCGCGCCGGTCGGCTCGACCACTTCGACCACCGCCGGCACGCCGCTGTCTGAGAGCTTGAGATGTTCGGGCCGGATGCCCCAGGCAAGCGCACTTTCGCCCTGTCCCAACGCAGGCAGCGGAAATACCGTGCCGTCGCTGGCGACAAAACCGTCCGTAGTGGTGCGGCCGTCCAGGATGTTCATGGCCGGCGAGCCGATGAACTGGGCAACGAACAGATTGCCGGGCTTCTTGTAGAGGTCCATCGGCGTGCCGACCTGCTCGATATGGCCGTCCTTGAGCACCACGATGCGGTCGGCCAGCGTCATCGCCTCGACCTGGTCGTGGGTAACGTAGATCATGGTCGTGTTGGGCATCGATTCCTTGAGCTTGGCGATCTCGATGCGGGTGGCGACGCGCAGCGCGGCGTCGAGGTTCGAAAGCGGCTCGTCGAACAGGAACACCTTCGGATTGCGCACGATGGCGCGGCCGATGGCGACGCGCTGGCGCTGGCCACCCGACATCGCCTTGGGCAGGCGGTCGAGATATTTGGTCAGCTGCAGGATCTCGGCGGCCTGGCGCACGCGGCGGTCGATCTCGGCCTTGTTCTCTTTGCCGATCTTCATCGAGAACGCCATGTTGTCGTAGACGGTCATGTGCGGGTACAGCGCGTAGGACTGGAACACCATGGCGATGCCCCGCTTCGACGGCGGCACGTCGTTCACCACTTCGCCGGCTATTCTGAGTTCGCCGGAGGTGATTTCCTCGAGCCCGGCGATCGACCTCAGCAATGTCGACTTGCCGCAGCCCGACGGGCCGACGAAGACGATGAACTCGCCCGACCTAATATCGAGGTCGATGCCGTGGAGAATGTTCAGATTGCCGTAGGACTTCTTCACTTGTCTTAGCGTGACATCGGCCATTGGTTTCCTCCAGTGATTGGAAATTCAGTCGAGACGCCCGAACCAGGCGCCGTAGCCGCCAAGCTCGATGGAACCGCTGCTCGCCTGCCCCGAAAATCCGTGCCCGGGCAGAGGTTGCAGCGATCGGCCGCCAAGGTCAACCTTGGCCCGCCCGGCTCCCAGATTGAAGACGCAGACGATCTGCTCGTTGCCTGCGCGGCGCGTGAAGGCCACGGTATCTCCCTCACTTTCGATGAAGGTGATGTCGCCCTTGGCCAGCGCCGGATGGGCACGCCGGAAGCTGAGAAAGCGCCGGTAGTGCTCGAGCAGCGAAGCCTCGTCGCCCTGCTGGACATTGACCGCTTGCGCCAAATGCTTGGCCGGCACCGGCAGCCAGGGTTTTGCCTGGGAGAAGCCGCCATTCTTGGCGCCGCCGTCCCACACCATCGGTGTGCGGCAGCCGTCGCGGCCCTTGAATTCAGGCCAGAAGCGGATGCCGTAGGGATCCTGCAAATCCTCGAACCGAAGGTCGGCCTCGCCGAGCCCAAGTTCCTCACCCTGATAGATGCAGACCGAACCGCGCAAGGACATCAGCAGCGCCGAGATGACCTTGAGGTAGGCGGTCGGGTCGGGCTCATTGGCGGCCCAGCGCGAGGCCGGGCGCATTACATCGTGGTTGGAGAAGGCCCAGCACGACCAGCCATCGCTGGCGACCTTGCCGAAGGATTCCAGCACCGAGCGGACCTTGCCCGCGCTGATCTTTTCCGGCGCCAGGAAATCGAAGGAGTAGCACATGTGCACGCGCTTGCCGCCGGCGGTGTAGGCGGCCACCACTTCAAGCCCACGCTGCGAATCGCCGACCTCGCCGACCGCTGCCGTTGCCGGATATTCATCGAGCAGGGCACGGAACCGTTCGAGGAAGCCGAGATTCTCGGGCCGGCTCTTGTCGTAGAGATGGTCCTGGTAGTTGTAGGGGTTGACCGCCGGCGCGGTCTGGTCGTTGCGCTCTTCTGGCGGCAGCGGCGGGGTGTTTTCCAAGCCCTGGCTGTGGAAGTAGAAATTGATGGTGTCGAGCCGGAAACCATCGACGCCGCGCTCCAGCCAGAAGCGGGTGACGTCGAGCAACGCGTCCTGGACTTCGTGGTTGTGGAAGTTGAGGTCGGGCTGCTCGGCCAAGAAATTGTGCATGTAATATTGCTGGCGGCTGGTGTCCCATTGCCAGGCCGAGCCGCCGAAGATCGACAGCCAGTTGTTGGGCGGCGTGCCGTCCGGCCTGGCGTCTGCCCAGACGTACCAGTCGGCTTTCGGGTTGCTGCGGCTCGACCGGCTTTCCTTGAACCAGGGATGATTGTCGGCGGTGTGCGACAGCACCTCGTCGATCATCACCTTCAAGCCCAACCTGTGTGCCTCGGCGGTCAGCGCGTCGAAGTCGGCCAACGTGCCGAACATCGGATCGACATCGCAGTAATCCGACACGTCATAGCCGAAATCCTTCATCGGCGACTTGAAGAACGGCGAAATCCAGATAGCGTCCGCGCCGAGTGCGGCGATGTAGGCGAGGCGGCCTATGATGCCCTTGAGATCGCCGATGCCGTCGCCGTTCGAGTCCTGGTAGCTGCGCGGATAGATCTGGTAGATCACCGCGCCCCGCCACCAGTCGCGATCGATGGCGAGGTCAGGCTTCGAGCTGGCCTTCAAAGCGGATTGCATCGTCTCAGCCTCCTTTCACCGAGCCGGCAAGCAGCCCGCGGACAAAATAGCGCTGCAGCGAGAAGAACACGATCAGCGGCACGATGATGGTCACGAAAGCCGATGTCGTCAGAATCTCCCAGTCGCCGCCGCGTGAGCCCAACAGCGCGTTGAGCTTGGCGGTCAGCACAATCTGGTCTGCCTCTGTGCCGAGGAAAACCATCGCCACCAGCAGATCGTTCCATACCCACAGGAACTGGAAGATGGCAAACGAAGCCAGCACCGGAAACGACAGCGGCAAGACGATCTTGACGAAGATCTCGAAATCGCTGGCGCCGTCGATGCGCGCCGATTCCATGATTTCGCGCGGCAGGCCGGCAATGTAGCTGCGCAGCAGGTAGATGGCGAAGGGCAGGCCGAAGCCGGTATGCGCCAGCCAGATGCCGAGATAGGTCTTCGACGGCATGCCGAAGAAAGCGCCGACGCCGTTGTAGAGTTTCAACAGCGGGATCAGCGACATCTGCAATGGCACCACCAGCAAGCCGATGATGACCGCGATCAGCAGCGCCCGGCCGGGAAACCGCATCCAGGCCAGCGCATAGGCGGCAAAGGCGGCGATCAGGATCGGGATGACGGTCGCCGGAATGGTGACGGTCAGGGAATTCATGAAAGACCGTCCGATGCCTTCGGAAAACAGCACGGTTTTGTAATTATCGGTGGTGAATTTCGGCGGCGCCGACGAAGCATAATAGACGCGCTGGCCGCGATCGCCTTCGAACGCTTTCGGGGACTGCATGACGAAGCTGCCGTCGGCATTGAGCTGCAAGGTCACGCCGTCGCCGAGATCGGCTGTGGTGCCGGCGGGATACTGCGTCGGTGCCGCCGATTTGACCCCGAAGGCGCTGATGTCGCGCTTGGCGCCGTCGCCAAAGATATTGCCCTCGAGCACGAACTTGCCGGCCTTCTCGACTTGCGCCGAGGCGGGCGGCAGCCGGCCGGCTTCGGTCTGGGTGGAACTGGCGAACGAGTTCCACCAGCCCGAGGCGATGATCTGGTTCTTGTCGCGCAGCGACGAGACCAGGATGCCGAGGGTCGGTATGGTCCAGATCGCGACGAAGATGAGCACGGCGATGTGGACGCCGAAGCGGCTGGCGAAGGAATTTCCGGTCGCGACGGCCATCTCAATGTCCTCCCGTCTCTTTGTTCGCCTGTCGGATGTTCCAGACCATGATCGGAATGACCGCAATCATGATGATGATGGCGATGGTGGCGCCGCGGCCGAAATCGCCGCCGCCGCGGAACATCCAGTCGAACATCAGATTGGCCAGCACCTGGCTGTTCCACTGGCCGTTGGTCATGGTCAGCACGATGTCGAACACTTTGAGCACCAGAATGGTGATCGTGGTCCAGACCACGGCGATGGTGCCCCAGATCTGCGGCACCATGATCTTCCAGAAGATCTGGAACGGATTGGCGCCGTCGATGACGGCGGCTTCCAGCGTTTCCTCGGGGATGCCGCGCAGGGCGGAAGACAGGATGACCATGGCAAAGCCGGTCTGGATCCAGATCAGGATGATCATCAGGAAGAAATTGTTCCAGAACGGCAGCGATATCCAGACCTGCGGCTGGCCGCCGAAATGCTGGATGATGGCGTTGAGGATGCCGATCTGCGTCTGGCCCTCGCCCCGATACTCGTAGATGAATTTCCAGATCACGCTGGCGCCGACGAAGGAGATCGCCAATGGCAGGAAGATCAGGCTCTTGGCGATCGTGCCCCACCAGATCTTGTCCGTAAGCACGGCGATGATCAGCCCGAGGAAGGTGCAGGCGGCCGGCACCACCGCCAGCCAGATGATGTTGTTGAGGATCGAGTTGCGGAACTCGCGGTCGCCGAACGCCCATTCATAGTTCGCCAGGCCGACGAAACTGATGCCGCCGCGATCGAGGAACGACAGCCGCAGCGTCTCGACCACCGGATAGATCAGGTAAATGGTGAGGATGATCATCGCCGGGCCGACGAACAGCCATGGGCGGACCAACCCTTGCCGGCGTAGATTGTCGATGGCCGCGGCACCGGCGACGCCGCGTGACGGGAATATCAGGTCGACCAGTTTGTTGGCGCCCCAGAAATAGGCGACGCAACCGCCGACGCCGACGATGATGACGAATATGGCCGAGAAAATCTGAGCCGCCATGGGTCCCTCTCCCCCTGCGCATGACCCGACAAGGAATGACCTTGGTGACGGGGACCAGGCGCCGATTCAGTTGTTTGGAGCGCGTCATCGGCGGCTTGCGCACATTGCCGATCGCGCTTCATGTCAATGCGCTCATGACGAAAGGCTGCGGCACGGGCCGCCGTCGGATCCGGGCCGGTATGGTCCGGATCCAGTGCGAGAATGGTTGGTCGTCTACGTGCCAGCCGTCTACTTGATGGCGTCCCAGCTCTTCTGGATGTCGGTGGCGACGTCCTGTGCCGACTTGCCGCCGACCAGGTCGATCATGCCGGTCCAGAAGGCGCCGGCGCCGATCTTGCCCGGCATCAGGTCGGAACCGTCGAAGCGGAAAGTCGAGGCATTGGCGAGGATTTCGCCCTGTTTCTTCAGCGCGTCGCTGGCATAGGCATCCTTGTTGACCGACTTGAGCGGCGTCACGAAGCCGCCCTCGGCCATCCAGATCTCGTGGGCGAGCGGCATCTTCAGGAATTCGATGAACGCGCGCGCACTCTTGCTGTCCTTGGTGATCATCGCCAGCGTACCGGCGCCGAGCACGGGCGTGCCCAGTTCAGGCTTGGCGGCATAGGGCGGGAAGTAGAAGAAGTCCGCGTCCTGGCCGACCTTGGTGCCTTCCGGGAAGAAGGTCGGAATGAACGATGCCTGGTGGTGCAGGTAGCATTTCGGCGGCACCGAAAAGAGGCCCTTCGGGCTGTCGCGGAAGTCGGTCGCCGCAACCGCCTTGGCGCCGCCGTCGACCATCTTGTCGTCGGTCGCGATCTTGCCGAAAATGTCGATGGCGTTGACCACCGCCGGATCGTTGAACGGGATCTCGTTCTTCACCCATTTGTCGTAGACCTCCGGAGGCTGGGTGCGCAGCATCAGGTCTTCGACCCAGTCGGTTGCCGGCCAGCCGGTGGCACCGCCGGAGCCGAGGCCGATGCACCACGGCTTGCCGCCATCGGCGATGATCTTCTTTTCGAGATCGGCGAGTTCTTCCTGGGTCTTCGGCACCTTGTAGCCGGCTTCCTCGAAATTATCCGGCGAGTACCAGACCAGCGACTTCACGTCGGCCTTGTAAGGGAAGGCGAAGAAGCCCGGCTTGCCGTCCTTGTCCTTGAAGGTGCCGAGATCGACCCATGACTGGCCGGCGCCGTAATTGTCCTTGACCCATTTGGCGGTGTCGTCACCGAGCGGCGTCAAAAGGCCCTTCGACGCCAGGTCCTGGATGAGGCCCGGCTGCGGCAGCACGGCGATGTTGGGCGGGCTGCCGGCCTGCGTGTCGATGACGATCTGCTGCTCGTAATTCTCCGAGGAGGAGTATTTGATCTCGACGCCGGTGGCTTCCGAGAAATAGTCGAGAACGCCGCGCACCAGGCCTTCGTCCTCGCCGCGCCACGGTCCGAAGATCGACAGCGTCTCACCCTTGAGGTCGACTTTCTTGAGCTCTTCGTAGTTCGCCCAGTTGAAGCGCTTGTCTTCGCCGGGCTTGAACTTCAGTTCGGCCTGCGCGGGCGCGTTCAGGGCGAACGTGGCAAACGCAGCACCCAGCAAAAGCATTTTCTTCATCGGTATTCCTCCCAGTGGGTCTCACACACCGGACGGAACCTCCATTCCGCCCGCCGACGCCGCAGGACTGTGACTCAGTCGGAAAGGAACCGCAACCTTTCGAAGAGTCTTCCAAAGCGCTTTGGCTTTTCCGATCACGCCATTGAATCGCGGGGAAGTCAAGAGGCTGGCGAATCAATCGATTTAGGTTCGCGCATTTGCGCCCTAAAAGTGCGTCGCAGCATGCTATTATGGCAGTGCAGCAGCAATTTTTGTTTCAAACATGCCCAAACCGCGTCTATGGTTGGGCTTCGTATGGCTCGGCCCCGATGGCACTTGGGTCGATTCAATTTAAAAGCGCTTTGAGGGAATGGAGACTTTCGTGAACCTCAAGCAGCTCGCCCACATGCTGGCACTTTCGCAAACCACGGTAAGCCGCGCGCTGAACGGCTATCCCGAGGTCAATGAGGAGACGCGCAGGCGTGTCATGGATGCCGCCAAGCGCCATGGCTATCGGCCCAACCCGAGCGCGCGCCGGCTGGCGACCGGCAAGACCGGCATGATCGGCTATGTCCTGCCGACCGGTGCGTCCGTCGACATCGATCCGCATTTCGTCGAGTTCCTGTCCGGCCTTGGCGACTATGCTCGCTCGCACGAGCTCGACCTTGTGCTGTCGCCGGCCGACGCCGACGACCAGGAGACGACCTACCGGCGCATCGTCGCCAACCGGCAGGTCGACGCTGTTTATATCTCCTCTCCAAGGCCCGCTGACCGGCGCGTGGCGCTGGTCAACACGCTCGGCATTCCCTTCATCGTCCATGGCCGCAGTGAGGGCTTCGATTTCGACTACGCCTTCACCGACATCGACAATGAGGGCGCCTTCCACGAAGCGGCCAGGCTGCTGATCCAGCTCGGTCATCGGCGGCTGGCGCTGATCAACGGTGACGGCCGCGAGACCTTCGCCATCCATCGCGAACGCGGCGTGCGCCGGGCACTCGCCGCGAGCGGACTGACATTGATCGAACGCCATGTCTGCTCGGTCGATATGACCGAGGAGAACGGCTATCGCGCCACCAGGCGTTTGCTGGAAGGGGACGACGCGCCGACGGCGATCGCCTGCTCCAGCCTGATCATGGCGCTGGGCGTCGTGCGTGCGGTGCGCGACCTCGGCTTGAGCATCCCGGGCGACGTCTCGCTGATCGCCCATGACGATGTCTTCCCCTGGCTGAGGCCGGAGAATTTCTCGGTGCCGCTGTCGACGACGCGTTCATCGATCCGTCTCGCCGGCGCCCGTGTCGCCGAGCGGCTGGCGGCACGGATTTCAGGACTGGAGGAGGGCGCGCGAGGCGAGGTCTGGCCGGTCGACCTGGTGGTGAGAGGGTCAGTCGCCGGTGCGCCGGCGTAGCTGGAGATCAAAGCCATGTGCTCTGCGGGATCGAGTTGAGACGCGACACTCACGCCGCATCAATCTCGCCCGACGCCGGCAGTAGCGAGACCACCGCAAGGGGGCCGGATTCCGACATCTCACGCCGCGGATTTGAGGTGGTCGATGAAGGCGCGCAGCTTCGGCAGGACTTGGCGCTTGCCGGGATGATACAGGAAGACGCCGGGCGTCGTGGCGGCAATGCCGTCCAGCACCGGTTCCAGTTTACCTTCGGCTATCGGAGCTTCAGCGATTGGTCGAGGCGTCTGCGCCAGCCCGACGCCCCGCATCGCGGCCCCGAGCAATGTCGGATAATCGTGCGCTATCAGCGGGCCTGAGAGCATCGCCTCGATCGTCTCGTTGCCGTCGACGAAAGCCCAGGGCGCTATGGCGCCATTCGAACGGCGCAAGCGCAGGCAGGCGTGGTTGCGCAGATCATCGACGCGTTCGGGGCGGCCGTGGCGTTTGAGATAGTCAGGGCTGCCGACGACCACGAACGAAAACGATGGGGTTAGCCGCACCGCGACCATGTCGACCGCGATGAACTGGCCGAGACGGATGCCGGCATCGAACCCGCCGGCCGCGAGATCGACCATCTCGTCGCTCGCGGCGATCTCCAGCTCGATCTCGGGGTAAGCCCGGCAGAACGACGCGATCATCGGCTCCAGGATCAACGGCACGACAGCGCGGGGCACGGAGAGGCGCAGCAGACCGGTCGGCCGTTGGCCGATGTCACGCACGGCCTCGCCGGCCGCGACGAGTTCTTCGAAAGCAGGGCCGGCACGATCGAGGAACCGCTGGCCAGGCTCGGTCAAGCCGACGCTCCGTGTCGTGCGGACGAACAGCGCCGCACCCATGCGTGCCTCCAGCGCGCGCACCGCCTGGCTCACGGCGGACGGTGTCACGCCGAGTTGCGCTGCGGCGCGGCGGAAGTTGCGGTGCCTGGCGACAGCCAGGAACGCCTCGATGCCCTCCAGCGCACCATGTCGGACTGTGTAGTTCTGCTTCATAGGTTGTTGTTATTACGCCGGGTAGTCGAATTATGGAAGTGGGCCTAGGTATGAGCTGAACCTAGGAGACATCATGCGATGACCGATGAACTTGAAGGGGTACGCGACCATTATCGCGCGACGGGCCTGACCGAGCGGCTGAAGACGGTGTTGGCTGCCCTCGGCCCGGAGGACCAGCTCCTCACGCCCCAACAATTGGGCGTTCTCGACCAGTTTCACACCCGTGGGCTAGCTGCCACCGGCGAGCTTGCCCAATTGGCGGGGATCGCTGCCGGCATGTCGATACTGGACGTCGGCTCGGGCGTCGGTGGGCCGGCGCGCTTTCTGGCTGCGACCTATGGCTGCCGGGTTACTGGCGTGGATCTCAGCGAGCCTTTCGTGGATGCCGCGCGCTATCTGACCGAGCGCACGGGACAGAGCGGGCAGCTGTCGTTCCAGACCGCCAGCGCATTGGAGCTCCCATTCGACGATGGCCGTTTCGACGCGGTGCTGTTGCAGCACGTGGCGATGAACATCTCTGACCGGACGCTGCTCTACAGCGAGATTCGGCGCGTGCTGAAGCCAGGCGGCAGGTTTGCCACATACGACGTCGTGTTGTCTGGAGGCGAGCCGCACTATGCGCTTCCCTGGGCGAGAACGCCGGCGACGAGCTTTCTCCTAACAGCCGGTGCGACGCGCGAGGCGATCGAACCGGCCAGCTTCCGCATGCTGGCATGGCAAGACGACACCGACGCCGCCAAGGCGTGGTTCGCACAGTTGCGCGCGTCGGGGCCGCCGCCTTCGCCCAATCTCGGCGTGGTGATGGGACCGGACTTCGCTGAGCTTGCGGCCAACCTCGGACGAAATCTTATGCAAGGTCGGCTCGGTATCCTGACCGCAGTGTTCGAGGCCGCATGAACCAATTGTCGAGAGGAGGCCAGATGTCCACCGAAGTCCTATTCCAAATCCATCTTGTTCTGGGCTATGTCGCGTGGCTGCTTTGCTTCGCTACATACGGTTTGCCGTGGCTCAGGTCGATGGACCGGGTCGCGGCGCAGCGCGCTGTTGCCGCTCTGCACAGCTTCCGCTTCTTCGGGCTGGTCTTCCTCGTTCCGGGTGTCGTCAGCCCCGATTTGCCTGCCGGCTTTGCCGTGTTTGCTGCCTACGGCGACCTTGCAACAGGAGTGCTGGCCATGCTGGCGCTGCTCACGGTGAGGATACCTCAGCTCTTCTGGGCGCTCGTCGTCGCCTTCAATCTGGTCGGGACGGTCGACCTCATCGTGGACTATTACCACGCCATCCAGGTCGGCCTCCCCCAGCGTGCGGGCGAACTGGGCGCCACCTACGCGATCCCGATCATCTACGTGCCGCTGCTGATGATCACGCACATCGTCGCGTTCTATTTTCTGGTGCGTCCTCCGCAAGCCGCGGCTTGGACTGTCGCAGACTAGTCCTTTGCCGCCGCCGCCTTGATGTCCAGCAGGCCGTAGCCGAAATCATTGTCGCGTCCCTTGGGGCCGAGATCCCTGGCCGTTGCCGCGAGCGCCTTTTCGATGTCGTCGGCCGAGCGATCGGGCGCGGCATGGATGAGATTGGCGATGGCGCCGCTCACGATCGCCGCGGCAAACGAGGTGCCTGTGACCACATCCGAGCCGGCGCCGCTCGGCGCCACCATCTCGACGCCGGGTGCCGAGATGAAGACATAGGCGCCGCGATTGGCCTGCGGCATCAGCCCGTCCTTGGCATCGGTGGCGGTCACCGCGATGACACCATCGAAGGCGGCCGGATAGCCATAGGGTGCCTTCGGCCCGTTGTTACCGGCTGCGGCGACCAGCACCATGCCGAGCGCGCGGGCATTGCGGCAGGCGACGCCGAGCAAATCGTTCTTCGGCCCGACAAAGCTCATATTGATGATGCGCACGTCCTGTTCCGCCGCCCAGTCGAGCGCCGACAGGATGACGTCCATGGTCGACTTGCCGCCCTCGAAGGCGCGGGCGTGATAGATTTTTGCGCCCGGTGCCATGCCTTCCAGCGCGCCGACGCCGGCGATCAGCCCGTCGATCGACGTGCCGTGATCGCGCTTTTCGATCGGCACGTCGGGCATGGCGTCGAACTGCCCGGCAATGACGCCCGAGAGCGCCGGGTTGGTGTCGTCGATGCCGGTGTCGATCACCGCGATGCGGACGTTTTCTCCGCTGGCCTGCTTGGAATCGAGTGCAATGCGGTCGAACGCATAGTTGACGATGCCGGCGGCCTGCTGCAGCGAATAGACGTGATTGGGCTCGCGCCGCTGGGTGCGGCCGTCGGCGGCCAGTTGCGCCAGCACGACGCCGACGGGCCGGCCGTCGGGAATGCCGAAGCGCACCAGTGTGGTGCCAAGCAGCCGCGACTGGCGCTGCGAGCGCACCTGCAGGCCGAAGGAGGCGGCGATCTGCTGGACAGCGCCGGCATCGCCGTCGACGGTCACCAGCACCTCGTCGGGCACGAAATCGCCAACCACCGCGCGCCGCGGCTGAACGGCAATGAGATCGGTCGGCGAGACGATCGGGCCACCGGGCGGGGGGCCGGCTTGAGTATCGGCCGGCGGCGTCGCCGGTTCGGGCCGTGGCGTCGGCACAGGGGTCGGGGGCGCCGCCGGGTTGGGAAACAGGTCGACGATCAGGGCCGGCAGGAACACCGCGCCGGATTGCGCCGCATCCGATCCGCCCTCTGTGTCGCTGCCATCCTTGGCGCAGTCGGCGCCTGCCGCATTGGTCCCGTCGCGGCAGTCGATTTTCGTCTGGTCGGGATTGGGATCTTTGGTCTGCGCCGACGCGGGCACGGCGACGGTTATCATCGCCGCCGCAAGCATTGCCGCAAATCGAATGACCGCCTCAGCCGCCATCAAGCGGTTTCCTTCCCTCGATCACAGTCTCCGTGAAAGCCTGGGCGGCAACAAGGCCGATTTGCCTGGTGTAGTCGGCTGCGTTGGCAGCAGGGATGCCAAGCCGGAACACGCCGTCGGCGGTCGGTCCGCCGACGATCTTCAGCCCGTTGCTGCCGAGGAAGGCGGAAATGTCCGACATCTTCGCATCCGGCTTGAACTTGACCAGGGCGTACGGCATTTTCGCCAGATCGTCTTGCGCGCCGGCAATCTCGAAATCATTGCCCTTTCCGCCGGGTTCGACAAACGACTGCACCATGACCAGAGCCAGCAGAACCGCGGCTGCCGCCCAGGCGACGCCGACCGGCACCGCCATGAAGCGGCCCCAGGCCTGCGCCAGCCAGGACGATCCTGCCGGCTTGCGCGCAGGCCCGGCCTCGGCGTCGAGTGCCTTGGCAAAGCGGCTGAGCGCATCGGCCGGCGGCCGGATTGCTTCGTTGGCGGCCGTGGCGCCGGAGAATTCGGCTTCAGCCTCGCCAAGGGCGGCAAGTGCGGCCGGATCGCTGGCCAGCCATTCCTCGACCGCTTCCAGGTCGGAACCTTCCAGCGAGCCGTTCAGGTAGAACGGCAGCAGCGTTTCCATTTCGTCGCGGCGCGACATCTTTTCAGCGGCGCTCATGGCCAGCCCCTGTCGTAACCGGCGGCCTTGAGAGCCTCGCCGAGTTTCTTGCGGGCGTAGAACATCCGGGTCTTGACGGTGGCGACCGGAATGTCGAGCACCTCGCTGATCTCGCTCACCGACTGCCCGTGATAATAGGCAAGATCGATGACGGCGCGATGCTCTTCCGGCAAGGCGTCGACGAAGCGCCGCAGGGCGGCCGCCTTGTCTTCCTTCATGGTGACGACTTCCGGTGTGTCGGCGCCGTCGGGCACTGCGGCGGCGGCCTCGTCGTCGATCCAGTCTTCCTTTTTCTTGCGCAGAAAGGACAGCGCCTTGAAACGGGCAATGCCGAGCAGCCATGTCGAGACTTCGGAACGCCCTTCGAAGCCGGGCGCCTGACGCCACAGCTCGAGGAAGACTTCGTTGGCGATATCGTCGGCCATCATTTCCGATCCCGTCTGGCGCGCCACGAAGCGGTAGACCCGCGCGTGGTGACGCATGAACAGGAGCCGCACGGCGGCTCGGTCGCCCTTCGCGACCCGGTCGACAAGCGCGCGATCGGTCTCCGTCGCTGCCGTCATGGCCGGTCGAGCCGCCTGGCTCCTGTCTGCTCTGTCGCTGATCGGCCCAAAAAGGTTCATCCTCCGCCAAGGAATTTTGCGGAGGCTAACCGAAGAGCGCGGAGGTTGCCAGAGGTGCGCCTCTTCCTTCTCCCACAAGGGCAGAAGGGAAGAGCTTCGCGGACCGCTTCTCACTCCAAGAAAGACTTCGCCTTCATCGTCGCGGGCACGGGAACACCCAGTCGGCTCAGCACCGTCGGCGCGAGCTGCAGCTGGTCGAGTAGTGTGTCCGCATCCGGCCCTTTGCCTTGTCCAAAATAATACAGCGCGAAATCCTGCATCTCGTCGTCATGGCCGCCGTGATGGCCACGATCGGTCTGGCCGTGATCGGCGGTGACGATCACCTCATAGCCGGCTTCGATCCAGCGTGGCAGGAAGGCGGCCAGCATGCCGTCCATCGCATAGACGGCATGGTCCATCTCGTGGCAGTCGTGGCCGAAGCGGTGTCCCATCGAATCCAGCGTGCAGGTGTGCAGGATGCCGTAGTCGATGCCATGGCGTTTCGTCAGCATGGTCAGCGTCGCGAACAGGTCGACATCGCTCGGCGTCATCTGGTTGCGGAGATTGTAACCGGTCATGGTGTGGAAGCGGCCATGCGTGATCGGCCCGCCTGGCTCGTCGAATTCCATGCCCTCGACCAGGTCGAACGGGAAGGCGCGGAAGAATTCCGACCAGTAGGAATGGGTCACCGCCCCCGTCTTGCCGCCTGCCTTGCTGACCTCGGAGAAGATATCGGGCTGCTCGACGCGGAAACGGTTCTCATTGGAGAGAATCCCGTGCAGCTGCGGCGAAACCCCGGTGTGGATCGAGGCATAGCAGCAGGCCGAGGTCGACGGCAGCACCGAGCGCATCTTCCAGACGCGCGCCTCGCCCGATTGCACCCAGCCTTCGAGATTGCCCATCAGCCGGCGCCAGTTCCGGTAAGGCACGCCATCGAGGATGATCAGCAGAAGCTTGGATTTGAGCGCCACGGGCTGCTCCATGCGGTTGGCGGTTGAAACGGGAACGCCGTGTGCCGTCCCGGGCACACGGCGTTCTGATAGATGAAATCGGCCGATCAGGGTCCGCTCAAGCGTTGAGCCAGCACTCGGCAAGCGCGTAGCCGTCCATCATTTCGCCGATAGGGCTCTTGGCATAGCCGCCGATCTTGTTGGTGGCGGCCGCGTCGATGAACTGGTTGAAGAAGGGCACGATCAGCCCGCCTTCGTCACGCATCATCACTGCCATATCGTGGTAGATCGCCTGGCGCTTGGCCTGGTCGAGCTCGCCGCGCGCGGTAAACAGCATCTTGTCGAATTCCGGCCGCTTGAAGCGCGTGTCGTTCCAGTCGGCGGTCGAGACATAGCCGGTGGAATACATCTGGTCCTGCGTGGCGCGTCCGCCCCAGTAGGAGAGCGAGAAAGGCTGCTTGTTCCAGACCTCCGACCAGTAGCCGTCGCCGGGTTCGCGCTTGATCTCGATCTTGATGCCGGCTTTGGCGCAGGACTGCTGATAGAGCTGTGCGGCATCGACGGCGCCCGGGAAGGCGACGTCCGAGGTGCGCAGCACGATCGAGCCGCTGTGGCCTGATTTCTTGTAGGCTGCCGCCGCCTTGTCCGGATCGAACTTGCGCTGTTCGATATCGGCGGAAAACAGCGGATAGGCCTCGTTGATCGGGAAGTCGTTACCCACCGAGCCATAGCCGCGCAGGATCTTTTCCAGCATCTCGTCGCGGTCCATGGCTAGCTTCAGCGCCATGCGCAGATCATTGCTGTCGAAAGGTGCGGTGTCGCAGAACATGTTGAACGGATAGTAGCCCTTGCCCGAGACATTCTCGATGGAAACGCCCGCGATGCGCTTGACCAGATCGACGACCTTGGGTTCGACGCGGTTGATCATGTGCACCTGGCCGCCTTGCAAAGCTGCAAGCCGTGCGGTCGCATCATTGATGACGATGATCTCGACCTGGTCGGCATGGCCGGCCTTGTCGCCAAGCCAGTAATTGGCGAAACGCTCGCCGCCATGGCGCACGCCTGGCTGGTTGACGCTAACCTTGTAGGGTCCGGCGCTGATGCCGGCATTCGGATCGTCCTTGCCGCCATTCGGCTGGATGACGAGATGGTAGTCGGCCATCAGATAAGGGAAGTCGGCATCGGCGTCGCCGAGCGTGACGATGACTTCCTTGCCGCTCGCCTTGACGCCCTTGATGTTCTTGAGGATGCCGAGTGCTCCGGACTTGGACTTCTCGTCCGCATGGCGCTCGATGGTGGCGGCAACGTCCTCCGCGCCGACCGTCTTGCCATTGTGGAACTCGATGCCATCGCGGATCTTGATCGTCCATGTCTTGGCGTCGGCTGAGGCGCCAATCTCTTCGGCAATCAGGTTGACCAGCTTGTTGTCCGGTGTGAGGCGCACAAGATACTCGCCCCAAAGCTTGCCGAAGCTGAAGGTTACCTGGCTGAGATTCAGCGCCGGATCGAGGCTGTTGGTGGATTCCCCGCCCTGCAGGCCAGCCTTGATGATACCGCCCTTCACCGCCGTCTGGGCAAATGCCTTGCCGGCCAGCGCCGGCATCATGGCCGCCGATACGCCGAGCGCGGCGGCGCGCCCAAGAAAGGCACGGCGCGATATCCGGCCGTGACCGGCGAGTTCGGCGAGATAATCGAGTTCAGTTTTCATGTCCTACCCCTGTTTAAAAGTCGTGCGAGCGGCGCTCGTCCCGAAGGACGTGTGGCGCTCTAGTGTTGCATCCGGATGACGGTCGCTGACGCCCCTATGTGGCAGCTTGGTCTGACACAATTTCCAGGGGAAGCGCCTGCCTTTTTCTTCCGGCAGTATTGGTTCCCTTTAGTTCCCCGCGCTGGCCATGCGCCGTCCCTTGATTGCCTTTTCCAGCCAGCCGATTTCCATCTCTGGAACCGAGGAGAGCAGCAGGTCGGTGTAGGCGTCGAAGGGCGGGCTCAGCACCTTGCCCTTGGGGCCGTAACGCACCACCTCGCCGCGATACATAACCGCGATTGAATCGGCGATCGACTTCACCGTGGCAAGGTCATGCGTGATGAACAGATAGGCGACGTTCTCTTCCTTCTGCAGCTCCAGCAGCAGCTCGAGGATGCCGTGTGCCACCAGCGGATCGAGCGCCGAGGTCACCTCGTCGCAGATGATCAGCTTCGGCTTGGCGGCAAGCGACCGGGCGATGCAGACACGCTGTTTCTGGCCGCCGGAAAGCTCGGCCGGGTAGCGGTCGGAAAATCCCTTGCCCATCTCGATCTTGTCGAGCAGTTCGGCAACGCGTCTGTCGCGCTCACGGCCGCGCATGCCGAAATAAAACTCCAGCGGTCGGCCGATGATGGTGCCGACGGTCTGACGCGGGTTCATCGCCACATCGGCCATCTGGTAGATCATCTGCAACTGGCGCAGATCCTCCTTCGGCCGGTCGGCCAGCCTGTTGGCCAGCGCGCGTCCGTCGAAGGTGACGGTACCCTGTTCGGGTGGCAAAAGTCCCGTGATGGCGCGCGCCAGCGTCGACTTGCCGGAGCCGGACTCGCCGACCACGGCCAGCGTCTGGCCCGGATAGATGTCGACGGATACGTCCTTCAGCACCTTGATATGGCTGCGGCCATAGGCGGCGGTGACGTTCTTCACCGACAGGAACGGCGACGTGCCGGGCTTCTGCTCCTGGTGTTCGATCTCATGCACCGAGACCAGCGCGTTGGTGTATTCCTGGCGCGGCTCCTTGATGATCTGCCTTGTGCCGCCCCATTCGACCAGCCTCCCATGGCGCAGCACCATGATCTCGTCGGAGACCTGGGCGACGACGGCAAGGTCGTGCGTGATGTAGAGCGCAGCGACATGGGTGTCGCGGATGGCGTCCTTGATCGCCGCCAGCACGTCGATCTGCGTCGTCACGTCGAGCGCCGTTGTCGGCTCGTCGAAGACGATCAGGTCCGGCTCGGAGCACAGGGCCATCGCCGTCATCACACGCTGCAACTGGCCGCCCGAAACCTGGTGCGGAAAACGCTCGCCGATGGTTTCAGGGTTCGGCAGGCTGAGCTTCTTGAACAGCGCAACCGCGCGCTTCTCGGCCTCGGCGCGTGTCGCGGTGCCGTGCAGCAGGGTGGCTTCCACCACCTGGTCCATCAGTCTGTGCGCCGGGTTGAAGGCCGCTGCCGCCGACTGCGCGACATAGCAGACCTCGCGGCCGCGTAATTTGCGGAAGCCGTCCTTGCCGCCCTTGAGGATGTCGCGGCCGTTCAGGATCACCTCGCCGCCTGTGATGCGCACGCCGCCGCGGCCGTAGCCCATAGACGACAAGCCGATAGTCGACTTGCCGGCGCCGGATTCGCCGATCAGGCCGAGCACCTTGCCCTTCTCGAGCGTCAGCGAGACATCGTGCACCAGCACGATGTTCTTCGGCGGTTCGCCGGGCGGGAAGACGGTAGCCTCGATGCGCAGATTGCGGATGTCGAGCAGCAGGCCTGACTTCGGTTGCCCGAGCTTCGCTTTGGTGTCGGCCATCACCCGCGTCCTCCCTTGAGGCTTGTCGTCCGGTTGAGCACCCAGTCGGCAACCAGGTTGACGGAAATCGCCAGCAGCGCGATCGCCCCCGCTGGGATGAGTGCGGCCGCGATGCCGAACACGATGCCGTCTTTGTTTTCCTTGACCATGCCGCCCCAGTCGGCGTCCGGTGGCTGCACGCCAAGGCCGAGGAACGACAGCGTCGACAGGAACAGCACCGCGTAGATGAAGCGCAGACCGAGTTCGGAAACCAGCGGCGACAATGCGTTGGGGAGGATCTCGCGGAAGATGATCCAGCCGCTGCCTTCACCGCGCAGTTTCGCCGCTTCGACATAGTCCATGACGTTGATGTCGACGGCGACCGCGCGCGACAGGCGATAGACGCGGGTCGAATCCAGAATGCCCATCACCAGGATCAGCGTCACCAGATTGGTCGGCAGCACCGACAGCACGACGAGACCCATGATCAGCGTCGGGATCGACATCAAGAGATCGACGAGGCGCGACAGCAGCGTGTCGAACCAGCCGCCGAAGACGGCCGCCGAGAAGCCGAGAATGGCGCCGAGCGAGAACGACAGCGCGGTGGCCAGCACCGCGATGAACAAAGTGATGCGGGCGCCGTAGATCATGCGCGAAAGCAGGTCTCGGCCGAGATTGTCGGTGCCCAGCAAATGGGCAGCCGACATCGGTTCCCAGACGTCGCCGACGATTTCGCCATTGCCGTGCGGCGCGATCCAGGGGGCGAAGACCGCCGCAAGCACGAACAATGCCGTCAGCACGATGCCGATCAGCGCGGGGATGGGGATGCGTTTGATATCGAGCATATCCGCCCCCCTATTTCGGATGTCTGAGACGCGGATTGGCGACGATCGCCGCTATGTCCGCAATGATGTTCAGGCTGATATAGACGGCGGCGAAGATCAGGCCGACCGCCTGCACCACCGGCACATCTCGCTTGGTGACGTGGTCGACCAGATACTGTCCCATGCCCGGATAGACGAAGATCACCTCGACCACGACGACGCCAACGATCAAGTAGGCGAGGTTGAGCATGACGACATTGATGATCGGCGCGATGGCGTTGGGGAAGGCGTGCTTGCGGATGACGTTGAAAGCCGACAGGCCCTTCAGTTCCGCCGTCTCGACATAGGCCGACTGCATGACATTGAGGATCGCCGCGCGTGTCATGCGCATCATGTGGGCGAGCACGACCAGCGTCAGCGCCGTCGCCGGCAAGGCGATCGCCTGCATCCGTTCGCCAAAAGGCATGCCGTCATAGACGGTCGAAATGCCGGGGAAGATCTGCCATTTCACGGCGAAGAAATAGACCAGCACATAGCCGATGAAGAATTCGGGAAACGAGGTCGAGGCCAGCGCCAGCCCGGAGATCAGCTTGTCGACCCAGCCATTGCGGTAGCGCACCGCGATCAGGCCGAGGATGATCGCCAGCGGCACGGCGACGATCGCCGCCCAGAAGGCGAGGAACAGCGTGTTCCACAGCCGTCCCTTGATCGACGTGGCGATGTCCTGCCCGCTCGACATGGCCGTGCCGAGATCGCCGGTCAGCACGCCGCCCAGCCAATGAAAATACCTGAGATAGGCTGGCTGGTTGAGTCCGAGCTGCTCGCGCAGATTGGCAAGCGACTCCGGCGTCGCCGACTGTCCGAGAATGGCTTGCGCGACGTCGCCGGGCAGGATCTGGGTGCCGGCGAAGATCAGGACCGAAACGGCCAACAAGAGCAGAATGCCCAGCGCAACGCGCTGGGCCACCAGTTTCAAGATGGGTGAGGACATATCCGCAAGGCCAAGCTCAGGCTTCGAGCCAGCACTTCGCCAGCGCGTAGCCGTTCATCAGCTCCTGATGCGGATCGTCGACCCAGCCGCCGACCTTGGCGCCGGTAGCGTCGATGAACTGGTTGAACATCGGCAGGATCAGGCCGCCCTCGTCTCGTACCAGGACAGCCATGTCATGATACATCTGCTTGCGCTTGGTCTCGTCGAGCTCGGCGCGCGCCGCCAGCACCATCTTGTCGAAGTCAGGACGCTTGAAACGCGTGTCGTTCCAGTCGGCGGTCGACAGATAAGCGGTGGAGTACATCTGGTCCTGGGTCGAGCGGCCGCCCCAGTAGGACGCGCAGAAGGGCTGCTTGTTCCAGACCTCGTTCCAATAGCCGTCGCCGGGCTCACGCTTCAGCTCGATCTGAATGCCGGCCTTGGCCGCGCTCTGCTGGAACAACTGCGATGCATCGACGGCGCCCGGGAAAGCGACGTCCGAGGTCCGCAGCAGGACGGCGCCGTCGTGGCCGGACTTCTTGAAGTGGAACTTGGCCTTGTCGGGATCGTACTTGCGCTGCTCGATCTCGGTAAACAGCGGATAGGACGCATTGATCGGGAAGTCGTTGCCGAGCGAACCGTAGCCGCGCAGGATCTTGTCCAGCATTTCCTCGCGGTCGATGGCCAGCTTCAGTGCCATGCGCAAATCGGCGTTGTCGAACGGCGCCGTGTTGCAATGCATGATGAACACGTAGTGGCCAGGACCCGCGTGGTTGCGGATGGTGACGCCCGGCAGGCGCTTGATCAGGTCGACGATCTTCGGCTCGACGCGGTTGATCACGTTGACCTGGCCGCCCTGCAGGGCGGCCGTGCGCGCCGTCGCATCGTTGATGACGATGATCTCGATCTGGTCGGCATGGCCCATCTTGTCGCCCTGCCAGTAATTGGCGAAACGCTCGCCGCCATGGCGCACACCGGGCTCATTGGTCGTGACCTTGTAAGGACCGGCCGAAATGCCTGCGTCAGCCTTGTCCTTGCCGCCATTTGGTTGGACGATCAGGTGATAGTCGCTGAGCAAATAGGGCAGATCGGCATTGGCCTCCTTCAGCGTCAGCACGACTTCCTTGCCGCTGGCCTTGATGGTCTCGATACCTTTCATGTAGCCGAGCGCGCCGGATTTCGACTTCTCGTCGGAATGGCGCTCAAGTGTGGCGGCCACGTCCTCGGCGGTCACTGTCTTGCCGTTGTGGAATTCGACGCCGTCGCGGATCTTCAGCGTCCACACCTTGGCGTCGTCCGACGAGCCGATCTCCTCGGCGATGCGGTTCTCGAGCTTGCCTTCCGGCGAAAGCTCGACAATCAATTCGCCCCACATCTTGCCGAAGGCGAACGGCACCTGAGTCATGAACAGTGCCGGATCAAGGCTGTTGGTGGATTCGCCGCCGACAAGTCCGGCCTTCAGTGTGCCGCCCTTGACCGGGCCTGCCGCGCGTGCAGCGCTTGAAAGCAGCGAGTTGGCGAAGGGCGCGGAGATACCGAGCGCCGCCGCCCGGCCGAGAAAATCATGACGGCTCAGTTTGCTCGACGCGACACGCCGGCTAAGAAATTCCAGTTCGTTCGACATTTTGAGTTCCTCACTCTGTTGGTTCGACTCTGCGGTCGTTTTTCTTGTTTCTTGTGAGGAGAATAATGACCGCAAGGGAAAGCGGTAAGCAAGACCGAATGCGACATGCCGTGGCGTAAATCGTACGTCGCAATTGGACCAATGAAATCGGCATTCAAAGAAGCGCGCGCGGCACCTTCTCCTCGAAATTGCGCTCGAAGACGAGGGTTTCGTCCTCATAGGCCTCGATTCTGGCGCTGACGATGAAGTTTTGCGCATCCGATCGCATTTCGGCTGTCGTTTCGGTGCGTACTGACCATCCGTTTCGCGACAGGGTCTGCGTCCAGTGCGTCTTCCCCGAGGCCGACAGCGGATCGTCGGGATGGATCGTCCAGGTCTCGCGGGCGATGCTGCCATTGGCGAGGCGATGGGCGAGATCACGCACCTCGCCGAAATCGTCAACAATGGAAAGCGTCACCATTCCGGTCTTCTCATCACGATCGACATGGCGCTCTGAATTGGCGGCGCGGATCGTCTCTGTTGCCCAGGGGGTGGCACCTTCCGGCTCGGCGAACGTCACTTCGTCGCCTGTCGCCAGCGGCCGCAGCGGCAAATTGAGCGTCGCCGTCGACAAGGTGAGCTGGACCGGCTCCGGCGACGGCCAGATGGCAGGCCAATAGGCGTTCGAAACGGCAACACGCAGCCGGTGGCCGGCCGGCACGCGATAGGCGCATTGATCGAGCACGACGCGCACCGAGACGGTTTCGCCCGGCACCAGCGCCTCGGGGAATTCGTGCGAATTGCGGTGCGTCAGATTGAGCACGCCATAGGAGATCAACTCCGAGGCGCCGTCGGGATGCACATCGCAAAGCCGGACCGCGATGTTGGCCTGCGGACGATCAGAGGATAGCCGCAGCTCGACCTCCGGCGCTCCGACGATGTCGATCGGCTCGCTGAGTTCCGGCTGGTCGAAACACACCGACAGCGCATCGTCGGGGCGCTGGTCGCCGGGCAGTTCGGGGCCGAAGGTGAAGGGAAAATACTCGCCGCCGGCCAGGCCGCAGCTTTGCGGAGAGGCGATGATGGCGGGTTTTTCCGTTGAGGGGATCAGATCGACTGTTTGCATCTTGATGGTTGGCGAGGGCCATTCCTGCTCCGCCACCCAACGGCCGGGACGCTCGGGGTGCCAGCGCGCCGGACGCACGCTGTCCATGACATAGGCGCGGTAGGCCGGGTCGGCCTCGACGCCGGTGTCGACACCCTTCAGCCAGCGGTCCCACCAGCGCAAGGCCTCCTGCAGGAAGCCGATGGCAGGCTTGGGCCCGGCGTAGTGCGGGTATTTGTGGATCCATGGCCCGACGATGCCCTTGACCGGGGCTTGGATGTTGGTCGCCAGATGCGAGACGGTGTTGCGGTAGCCGTCATGCCAGCCGCCGATCGACAGCACGGCGGCTTTGACGGCGGAAAAATCCTCGCAGATCGAGCCGCGCTTCCAGTAGGCATCACGGTGCTGGTGTTTCAGCCACAGCGGCGCCAGGAAGGATTGGTTCTCCAGCCGGGTCAGCCACAGATCGCGCCACCGGTTGTCGCCGGCCAAAAGCGGATCCGGCGGCCGCGACGAGTAGGACAGCATGGTCGAGGCCCAGCCGAAATTCTCGATCAGCAGGCAGCCGCCCTTGTAGTGGATGTCGTCGGCATAGCGGTCGACGGTCGAGCACAGGCTGATCACCGCTTTCAGCGCCGGCGGCCGCTTGGCCGCCACCTGCAGGCAGTTGAAGCCGCCCCAGGAAATGCCCATCATGCCGACATTGCCGTTGCACCAGGGCTGGCTTGCCGCCCAGGCGATGACGTCGCAGGCGTCCTGCAATTCCTGCTCGGAATATTCGTCGTCCATCAGCCCTTCGGAATCGCCATTGCCGCGCATGTCGACGCGGATCGAAGCATAGCCGTGGCCGGCGAAATAAGGATGCGTCAGCTGATCGCGAAAGATGGTGCCGTCGCGCTTGCGGTAGGGCAGATGCTCTAGGATGACAGGCACCGGATCGTCGCCCGCATCCTCCGGCATCCACACCCGCGCCGACAGGCGGCAGCCATCCGGCATGACGATGCCCATATCCGGGAATTCGACGATTTTGCGGGCAAATTCGGTGACGGTTTTCATGGCATGCTCCAGGATCGCCAGATGATGGAACCTGCCGTGCCGCGTCGTGGGCCAGCCAACGAATTCGGCTGGTCAATCCGCGTCAGTTCAGCGGGATATCGTTATCGTCCTTGTTCGCCTGATAGATGTTGGACAATTCATCGTAGCGCGCCGAAATCGCGCCGATACGGGTCTCCAGCCGTCGCCGCTCTGCCTCGGGCAACGCTCGCACCAGCCTGCGGATAGAAAAGCTCTTCCAGTAGGCATTCTCGGCATTGTAGCCGCCGGGATCGAGGGTGAAGACCTCTTTCAGGATCTTCAGGTCGTGCGGGATGGCGAAGCTGTCGCGCGAATCCTCGTGGCTGAACAGATAGTAGAAATTATCGAAGCCGGTCCAGGTGATCGCCGACAGGCACAGCGAGCAGGGTTCGTGCGTGGCGATGAAGATGGCGTCTTTCGTATCGACGCGCTCAGCCCTGGGCATTTCGTAGAAACGCTTCAGGCAGTGTACCTCGCCATGCCAGAGCGGGTTTTCCATCTCGTTGTTGGTTTCAGCCAGCACCAGCGAACGGTCGTCCTTGCGCAGGATCGCCGCGCCGAACAGCTTGTTGCCATAGGTAACGCCCTCGGCCGTCTTCGGCACGATGTCGTGCTCGATCACATCGAGCAGGCGGTCGATCAGTGAAATATCGGTCACAGGAGGCTCTCGTTGGGCAAGTGGATCTCGTAGGCGTGCGAGAAATGGAACTCTTCGAGATTGGAGCCATCGCCGCCACGGTCGACGATCAGGAAGTCCTGAGCCTCGCCGAGCGGCGTCAGCACGCCATGCCAGAGATTGCGCCGGTAATTGATACCTTGTCCGGGTGCGGTGATGAAGGCATGCGGCTCGCCCGGCCCCTGCTCCCCGTCATGGCAGACGACGACCAGGAAGGGGCGCGGCGAGAGCGGGATGAAGGCCTGGCTGCCGAAGGGATGGCGCTCGACCATGCTCAATTTCAGGGGCAATTCGTAGGGCGTGCCGCGCACCATCGAGATCAGCACGCGGGCGTTCGGACCGGTTGCTTCGGCGGTAGCCAGATCATGATAGCGCTCGGCCCTGCCGCCATTGATCGGGTAGTGGTTGTCGCCGCCCATGTCGATGACATCGCCGAAGGGGGCAAAGCCCTCGCGGGTCAGCGGCCGCGCGACGATACGGGTCACAGCGCGCGCCTTGCGATGCCGGCGCCGCCGAGCTTGGCGTGCCGGTTGACGTCCTTGTAGAGCAGATAGCGGAATTTACCCGGGCCACCGGCATAGCAGGCCTGCGGGCAGAAGGCGCGCAGCCACATATAGTCGCCGGCCTCGACCTCGACCCAGTCCTGGTTGAGGCGGTAGACGGCCTTACCCTCCAGCACATAGAGACCGTGCTCCATGACATGGGTCTCGGCGAAGGGAATGACCGCGCCGGGTTCCAGCGTGACAATGGTCATGTGCATGTCGTGGCGCAAATCTGCCGGATCGACGAACCGCGTCGTCGCCCAGCGGCCTTCGGTGCCGGGCATCGGCGTTGGCGCGATCTCCTGCTCATTGGTGAAGAAGGCTTCCGGCACATCGAGACCGTCGACCACCTCGTAAGCCTTGCGAATCCAGTGGAAGCGCACGGCGGCCCTGCTTTCGTTGCGAACCGTCCAGCCGCTGGCCGGCGGCAGGAAGGCAAAGCCGCCGGGCCGCAACACATGCGTCTTGCCGGCAAGCAGAACCGTCAGTTCGCCTTCGACCACGAACAGAGCGCCTTCGGCGCCGGCATCGGGTTCCGGCCGATCGCTGCCGCCGCCGGGCGCGACCTCGACAATGTATTGCGAGAACGTCTCGGCAAAACCCGATAGCGGTCGCGACAAGATCCAGACGCGGGTTTCGTCCCAGAACGGCAACGCACTGGTCACGATGTCCTGCATCACACCCCGGGGAATGACGGCATAGGCCTCGGTGAAGACGGCGCGGCCGGTCAGAAGCTCGTTCTGGCCGGAATGGCCGCCATGTGGCGCGTAATAGGTTCGCTCGGGCATCCTGATCGTATCCATGGTTTCAAACCTATTGCGGAAGCATGTCCTTGAGGCGGAGCAGCGCGATGCGCTCGACCTGTTTGCAGGCGGTCTCGAATTCGACGCCGCGGCTGTTGCCGATGCGCGCCTCGAACTCCGCCAGGATTTCCTCCTTCGTCTTGCCCTTCACCGCGATGATGAAAGGGAAGCCGAAGGTGGTGACGTAGGCGGCGTTGAGCTTGGAAAACAGTTCGCGCTCCTTGTCGGTCAGCGCGTCGAGGCCGGCCGAGGCCTGTTCCCTGGTCGATTCCGCCGTCAGCCGTTTGGCCTTGGCCAGCTTGCCGGCAAGGTCGGGATGGGCGTTGAGCACCGAAAGCCGTTCGGTTTCGCTGGCGGAGCGGAAGATACGGCAAAGCGCATTGTGCAGGCCGCCCGAAGTGTCATGCGCCGGGCCTAGTTCCAGTTCGTAGGCGCGTTCGGCGATCCAGGGCGAATGCTCGAACACGCCGCCGAAAGTGTGGACGAAGGTCTCGAATTCCATCTTCGATGGACGGAGTGCCGCCGGTTGATAAGGATTGACCTCTTGCCAGTGCTTGGCGATGTCGATGCGCCTCGCCAGCCAGACCTTGTCGTGCGACTTCACATAGTCGACGAAGCGCTTCAGCGCCGCCACCCGGCCCGGCCGCCCGACGAGGCGGCAGTGCAGGCCGATGTTCATCATGCGTGGCCGGCCGGCCTTGCCCTCGGCATAGAGCGTATCGAAGCTGTCCTTCAAATAGGCAAAGAACTGGTCGCCCGAGTTGAAACCTTGCGGCGTGGCGAACCGCATGTCGTTGGCGTCGAGCGTATAGGGGATGATGAGTTGCGCGCCGCCCTCATGCTCGAACCAGTACGGCAGCTCGTCGTCATAGGTGTCCGACACATAGTCGAAGCCGCCTTCTTCCGCCACAATCCGCACCGTGTTGATCGATGTGCGACCCGTATACCAGCCGGTCGGGCGCGCGCCGGTCACTTCGTAGTGCAGCTTGATCGCCGCCTCGAGGTCGCGGCGCTCATCCTCGGCGCTGTGGTCGCGGTAGTCGATCCATCTTAAGCCGTGCGAAGCGATCTCCCAGCCGGCGTCATGCATGGCCGCTACCTGATCCGGCGAACGGGCGAGCGCTGTGGCGACGCCGTAGCAGGTGATCGGCACTTGCGACTCGGTGAACAGCCGGAGCAGCCGCCAGAAGCCGGCGCGGGCGCCGTATTCGTAGATGGATTCCATGTTCCAGTGGCGTTGACCCACCCAGGGTGCCGCGCCGACGATTTCCGACAGGAAGGCTTCGGACGCCTTGTCGCCATGCAACACGCAGTTTTCGCCACCTTCCTCGTAATTGACGACGAACTGCACGGCGACATGTGCACCGCCAGGCCATTTCGGGTCCGGCGGATTGGCTCCGTAGCCACGCATGTCTCTGCTGTAACGCATCGTCCCTCCCGCCGGGCACGGCCCGAAGTATGATCAGAATATCGAAAGGGTGCTTCTCGCATTCCCCCGAAAATTTTTGAAAGTGTTTTTGTCGCACTCCGCTCGACCGGGACTTATGCATCGCCTTTAATTGGCGCACAATTCACTGTTGATACTTGACCGTACCGGGCCAATTCGCTCGTACCGGAAATGGGAGGCGGCCAATGGCAGAAACGTCGAAAGCCGACGGCGGGCGTCTGACGACCCATGTTCTCGACACGGCGACCGGCAAGCCGGCGGCGGGACTGTCGATCGCGCTCTATCACCTCGAGGGCAAGGCGCGGACACATCTGAAGACCGTTCTCACCAATGCCGACGGCCGTTGCGACAAGCCGCTGCTCGCCGGCGCGGAATTCCGCACCGGCGAATACGAACTGGTCTTCGCCGCCGGCGACTATTTGCGCCAGCAGGGGTTGAGCCTGCCGAAACCGGCCTTTCTCGATGTGATACCGATCCGCTTCGGCATGGCCGAGCCTGTGCATTATCATGTGCCACTGCTGGTCTCGCCCTACGGTTACTCGACCTACAGGGGGAGCTGAGGCATGACGAAAATTAGCATCCGCAACGAAATCCGCTTCATTCTCAATGGCAGGGATGTGGCGCTTTCGTCGGTGGCACCCGACGCGACCTTGCTCGACTGGCTGCGGCTCGACCGTTCGCTGCGCGGCACCAAGGAAGGGTGTGCCGAGGGAGACTGCGGTGCCTGCACCGTGCTGGTCGGCAAGCTGTCGGAGGGCGGCTTGGTCTATGAAAGCGTCAATGCCTGCATCCGCTTCCTCGGCTCGCTCGACGGCACCCATGTCGTGACGGTCGAGCATCTGCGCGGTTCACCCGGCCAGTTGCATCCGGTGCAGCAGGCGATGGTCGATTTCCACGGCTCGCAATGCGGCTTCTGCACGCCCGGCTTCGTCATGTCGCTCTATGGCTTGTGGATGAAGTCGCCTGATCCCTCGAACGCGGATGTCGAAAAGGCTTTGCAAGGCAATCTCTGCCGCTGCACCGGCTACGAGGCGATCATGCGCGCCGCGCATGCCATCTCCAGCTACGGCAAGGCGGCAAAGGACCCGCTGGCCACGGAACGCAAGGCGATCACCGCGAGGCTCGAGGCCATGCGTGACGGCGCCCGGGTCGAGATCGGAACCGGCAAGGCGCGGCTGGTCGTGCCGGCCGATGTCGACGATTTCGCCGCCGTGCTGGACAAGGAACCCGGCGCTACCATCGTGGCCGGCTCGACCGATGTCGGCCTGTGGGTGACCAAGCACATGCGCGATATTTCACCGGCCATTTTCATCGGCGATCTCGACGGGCTTTGCACCATCTCGGAAGACAAGGGCGTCATTTCGATCGGCGCCGGCGTCACCTACACTGACGCCTTCGCGACATTGGCGAAGCGCATCCCGGCGTTGGGGCCATTGTTCGATCGCATCGGCGGCGAACAGGTGCGCAACATGGGCACCATCGGCGGTAACATCGCCAACGGCTCGCCGATCGGAGATACGCCACCGCCATTGATCGCACTTGGCGCAAGTCTCACCTTGCGCAAGGGCAAGAAGCAGCGGACGATCCCGTTGGAAACCTTCTTCATCGCCTACGGCAAACAGGATCGGCAGCCGGGTGAATTCGTCGAGGCCGTGCATGTGCCGGTGCCGGCCAAGGAAACGAAGTTTGCCGTCTACAAGATCACCAAGCGTCGCGACGAGGACATTACCGCGGCCCTTGGCGCGTTTTTCCTGGAACTGGCCAAGGACGGCACGGTGGCCGACATTTGCATCGCCTATGGCGGCATGGCAGCGACACCTAAACGGGCCCTCGGTGTCGAGCACGCCCTGCTCGGCAAATCCTGGACGGAGGCCACGGTCGAGGCGGCCATGGCCGAATACGCCAATGATTTCACGCCGCTGACCGATATGCGGGCAAGCGCCGAATATCGGGCGCTGGCGGCAAAGAACCTGCTGTTGCGTTTTTTTGCCGAGACCAGCGGCACCAAGGCGCCATTCCAGGTCTCACGGCACGAGGCGGCGTGATGCATATCAGCGCCAGCAAACCAATAGCGTCCTTCTCCCCGTTCACGGAGAGAAGATACCGGCAGGCAGATGAGGGGCGGCGCCGTCGTCGATCGGTATCTGCAAACCAGTCACGGTCAGCGTCGCCCCTCATCCGACCCTTCGGGCCACCTTCTCCCCGTGAGCGGGGAGAAGGGAAAAGAGGCATTCGATGAACAAGCACGCTGCCCCCAACCTCAAGGCTGAAAAGATCGCTGGCGGCGTCGCCACCGATCAGCGCCACGATTCCGCGCACAAACATGTCAGCGGTACCGCCGTCTACATCGACGACATGCCGGAACCATCAGGCACGCTGCATGGCTGCCTAGGGCTTTCCGGTGCCACGCATGCCACCATCACCAGCATGGATCTTTCGGCGGTGCGTACAGCGCCCGGTGTGGTCGACGTGTTGACGGCCAGTGACGTGCCGGGCGAAAACGACATTTCGCCGACCGGCCGCCACGACGAGCCGGTGCTTGCCGACGGCAAGGTGCAATTCTACGGCCAGCCTATCTTCTGCGTTATTGCGCAAACTCGCGAGCAGGCGCGCCGCGCCACAAGATTGGCAAAGGTCGAATACAAGGAATTGCCTTTCGTCACCGACATCGGCGCGCTCGATCCGAAGAAGGACAAGCTCGTCACGCCGCCTCTCACCCTGAAGCGCGGCGATGCCGCTACGGCGATCCGTCAGGCGCCGCGCCGGCTAAAGGGAAAAATGCGCATCGGCGGCCAGGAACACTTCTACCTCGAAGGCCATATCGCCATGGCCGTTCCTGGCGAGGATCAGGACGTCACCATCTATTCCTCGACCCAGCATCCAAGCGAAGTCCAGCACATGGTCAGCCACGTACTCGGCGTGCCGAGCAATGCCGTCACGGTGGAAATCCGCCGCATGGGAGGCGGCTTCGGCGGCAAGGAAACGCAGGGAAATCAGTTTGCCGCATTGGCCGCGATCGCCGCGAAGAAACACCACCGCGCCGTGAAGATCCGGCCCGACCGCGACGACGACATGATCGCCACCGGAAAGCGTCATGATTTCCTCGTCGATTACGAGGTCGGCTTCGATGATGAGGGCAACATCCTCGGCGTCGATTTCATGTTCGCGGCGCGCTGCGGTTTTTCGTCGGATCTGTCCGGCCCGGTAACCGATCGCGCGCTGTTCCACTGCGACAACACTTATTTCTGGCCGGCGGTGCATGCGCAGTCGGCGCCGCTCTACACCAACACCGTGTCGAACACCGCCTTTCGTGGTTTCGGCGGCCCGCAAGGCATGGTCGGCGCCGAGCGCGTCATCGACGAGGTGGCCTTTGCCGTTGGCAAGGATCCGCTCGAAATCCGCAAGAAGAATTTCTACGGCACCAGTAGCGAGGGGGGCCGCAACATCACGCCCTACCACCAGACGGTCGAGGATAACATCATCCAGGGCATCGTCGCCGAGCTGGAGCAAAGCGCGAGCTATGCGCGGCGGCGGCGTGAAATATCGGCCTTCAATGCCAACAGCCGTTTCATCAAGCGGGGCCTCGCTCTGACGCCGGTCAAATTCGGCATCTCGTTCACCGCCACGCATTACAATCAAGCCGGCGCGCTGGTGCATGTCTACACCGACGGTTCGGTGCATCTGAACCATGGCGGAACCGAGATGGGGCAGGGCCTCTACGTCAAGGTGGCGCAGGTGGTGGCGGAAGAGTTCCAGATCGATCTCGACCAGGTGAAGATCACCGCGACAACGACCGGCAAGGTGCCGAACACTTCGGCTACGGCAGCGTCGTCCGGCTCCGACCTCAACGGCATGGCGGCGCAGAATGGCGCGCGCCAGATCAAGGATCGGCTGACCGATTTCGCCGCCGAAAAATATCAGGTGCCGCGTGATCAGGTGCTGTTCCTGCCCAACCGGGTGCGCATCGGCAACCAGGAAATCGCCTTCGCCGACCTTGTCAAGCAGGCCTATATGGCCCGCATCCAGCTGTCGGCGGCTGGTTTCTACAAGACGCCGAAAATCCACTGGAACCGCGACAAGGGCGAGGGCCGCCCCTTCTATTATTTCGCCTATGGCGCCTCGTGCTCGGAAGTCTCGGTCGACACGCTGACCGGCGAATACATGGTCGAGCGTACCGATATTCTCCATGACTGTGGCCGCTCGCTGAACCGGGCGATCGATATCGGCCAGATCGAAGGCGGCTTCATCCAGGGCATGGGCTGGCTGACGACGGAAGAACTGTGGTGGGACGCCAAGGGCCGGCTGCGCACGCATGCACCGTCGACCTACAAGATCCCGCTCGCCTCCGACCGGCCGAAGATCTTCAACGTCACCTTGGCCGACTGGCCGGAAGCCGGCGAGCCGACCATCCACCGCTCCAAGGCGGTCGGCGAGCCGCCGTTCCCGCTCGGCATGTCGGTGCTGCATGCGCTATCGGACGCGGTGGCCAGTGTCGCCGACAACAGGATCTGCCCGCGCCTCGATGCTCCGGCGACCCCGGAGCGGGTTCTGATGGCGATCGAGCGGCTGAAGAAGGAGGCCGGCGCCTGAATCCGGCCCCAGGGTCGGCAATGCGTGCAATCCGGGCCGAAAAAACCTATATTTCCCATTCGGGAACGTGAACCATGAACTCGAAAGTGCAAAGCCTGAAAGCCTTTCTCGCCAGCGCCGGTCGGGTTGCCCTGGTCGAAGTGGCCGGAACAAAAGGCTCGACGCCACGCGAGAAGGGCGCCTTCATGCTCGTCTCGCAGACGGCGATCTTTGGCACCATCGGCGGCGGTCAGCTCGAATATATGGCAATCGACAAGGCCAGGCAGATGTTGGGCAAAGAAGTCCGCATCGAGGTTGACGAAGTCTGCGCTATCCTAGACGTCCCGCTGGGTCCCGAGATCGGCCAATGCTGCGGCGGGCGCGTCGAAGTCTTGATCCGGCTCGTCGATGCTGCGCTTGCCGGCGACCTGGTTGCGGCCGCGGAAGCCGAGGAGGCGCACCTGCCGTACGTCTACATCTTCGGTGGTGGCCATGTCGGCCAGGCGCTGGCATCGGCGATCGCACTTCTTCCCGTGCACGGCGTCGTCATCGAGACGCGGGCCGAAGCACTGGAAGGCATGCCCGAAACCATCGAGACACGGCTGACAGCTATGCCGGAAGCGATGGTGCGGAATGCCCCCGCCGGCGCCGCCTTCGCCATCCTTACCCACGATCATGCGCTGGATTTCCTGATCGTCGCGGAAGCGCTGAAACGCGGTGACACCGCCTATGTCGGCATGATCGGCTCGAAGACCAAGAAAGCGACGTTCAGGACTTGGTTCCTGAAATCGGCGGACGGCAGCCAGGCCGAGTTTGCCCGCCTCGTCTCGCCAATTGGCGGCGACACCGTCAAGGACAAGCGCCCTCAGGTCATCGCGGCGCTGGCTGCGGCCGAGATCATGACGGCGCTGGTCAATCACAACGCAGCCTTAAATGCCGACCATCAAATTCCGCATGGCAAGGTGATGGCAGGCTAAGCTGCGCCGCAGCTAAACCGGCCGTTTCAAACCCAGATGGTCGCGCAGCGTGCGGCCCTGGTATTCCGTCCGGAACAGGCCGCGCCGCTGCAACTCCGGCACGACGAGCGTGGCAAAGGCATCGAGTTCCCCGGGGAAATATGAGGGCATGACGTTGAAACCGTCGGCCGCCCCACCCTCGAACCGCGTCTGCAGTTCGTCGGCGACTTGGGCCGCTGTGCCGACGATGCGCCAATGGCCCCGCGCGCCGGCAAAATGCCGGGCGAGCTGGCGGATGGAGAGGCCGTCGCGGCGCGATTGCTCGATCACCAGCGCTTGCCTGCTCTTCATCCCCTCGCTCTCCGGCAGTTCCGGCAGTGGCCCATCGATCGGATAGCGCCACAGATCGGAGATGCTGAGATAGCTGGACAGCAGCGCCACGCCGACATCGTCGGGGATCAGCTCCTGCAATTCCTCGTATTTTTCACGGGCCTCCGCTTCGGTCTCCGCCACCACCGGTGCGACGCCCGGCATGATCTTGATGTCGTCCGGCTCGCGCCCGTAGGCCGGCAGACGTCCTTTGAGATCGTCATAGAAGGCCTTGGCTTCCTCGAAGGTCTGCGCCGCCGTGAACACCACATCGGCGGTGCGGGCGGCAAGGTCGCGGCCGACATCCGAGGCGCCGGCCTGAACCATCACCGGCGCGCCCTGCGGCGAGCGCGGCAGGTCGAGCGGATCGCGAACCGAAAAGCTCTGGCCGTTATGGCCGGAAGCCTTGCCGTGCCACAGGCCGGTCACCACCTCGGCGAACTCGCGCGCCCGTTCGTAGCGGTCGGCATGGGGCTTGAGGCCCGTCGCGCCGAAATTGGCTGCTTCGATGGGGCTGGCCGAGGTGACCAGATTCCAGCCGGCCCGGCCGCCGCTCAGATGGTCGAGCGACAGGAAGGTTCGTGCCAGCCCATAGGGCTCGTTGTAGCTTGTCGACGCTGTCGAGACGAGGCCGATGCGGCTGGTCTGGACGGCGAGCGCCGAGAGCAGGCTGATCGGCTCGAAACCGATCGAGCGCGACGTCTGGCTGGCAATGCCGATATTGGCTTCACGCAGGCCGGCGGCGTCCTCGCAGAACACCATGTCGAATTTTGCCGTCTCCGCCGTGCGCGCCAATGCGATGTAATGGTCGATGTCGATGCCGGCGGTGACGTGTGCCTTGGGATGGCGCCAGGCGGCGATGTGGTGGCCTGTCGCCCACAGGAAGGCGCCCAGCCTCATCTGGCGAGCGGTCATCGGTCACCTCCGCCGGCAAGCCCGAGATGCGAGCGCAACGTTTTTCCGCGATAGCTTTCTCGAACCAGGCCACGCCGCCGCAGTTCCGGCAGAACCAAGCCGACGAAATCGTCGAGCGCTGAAAGCTGTGCCGGCATCAGGATGTTGACCCCGTCGCAGCTTTTCGCCAGGAATTCCTTTTCCAGCCTCTCGGCGACGGCAGCCGGCTTACTATCGGCGATAAGCGCGACGTTCGTCAGCACTTTCACAGCATCGGGAGTGCGTCCGCACGCCGTGACACGGCGCCTGATATCGTCATAGCGTTCGGTCGCGCCCTCCACCAGTCCGCCGTCCAGCAGGATGACATCGGCGGTGCGAGTGGCAATATCGAAGTCGGATTCCTGCAGGCCCGACAAGACGAGCACTGGCGTATCCTGCGGCGACCGGGCGACGTTCAGCGGTCCGCGCACGGAAAAGAATTCGCCCTTGTGCTCCAGCAGGTGCATCTTTTCGGGGTCGTGGAAGCGGCCGCCGCTCTGGTCGAACAGCAGCGCGTCCGCATCCCAGCCCTGCCACAGACCTTGCACGATGCCGATATATTCCTCACTGCGACGGCGGAAATCGTTAGGCGAAAATCCTTCGGGCCGGCTGAAATTGGCTGCTTCCCGTGGCGCTTGCGTCATGGTTGCGTTCCAGCCACTGCGGCCGTGGCTGATAACGTCGAGCGAAGCGAAACGGCGTGCCAGATTGTAGGGTTGGTGGGCAATTGTCGAGGCAGCCGCAACCAGGCCGATCCTGCTTGTGACAGTCGCCAGAGCGGCCAGTAAGGTCGTCGCTTCGAAGGGCATCCGTTTGTTCGCGGCTTCGCTTTCGGACGCTGGCACGGCATCGGCAAGCAGCACCATGTCCAGCCCGGCTGCTTCAGCCTTTTGCACGAAACCAGCCAGGCGGCTGAATTCCAACCCAGTCTCGAGGGATGGATCGGCGAGCGAAACGGCAAGATGCATTGTGGCGCCGTTGTCCATCGAGGGTTCCCTATGAGATGAAATGCCACCCGAACTATGTTCGCCACATCCTGGGATGGCAACCGCCGGCGCTGGGCCAAACCGCCGCTCACCTACCGGCCAGTCCCTATTTGCCGGCCAGCCTTTATTTGCCAGCAAGCAGATCGTTGATCAGCCGCTGGCAGCGCTCGGCCATGAAGTCGAGCAGCAGCCGCACTTTTGGATCCTGCAGCTTCTTGTGCGGATAGACGGCGGCGAACTGCACCGGTGTCGGTGGCGTGCTGGGCAGGATCACCTTCAGCCGCCGGTCGCGGATGAATGGCTCGACCTCGAAGCGCGGCTTGTTGATGATGCCGCGGCCTGAAAGCGCCCAGCCGGTGAGCACGTCGCCATCGTCGGTGTCGTAGGGCCCGTGTACCTCGAATTTCTGCGGGCCGGTGGGGGTCTGCAGCGTCCACACATATTCGCGCGCGCCCGAATAACGCAGCATCAGGCAGTCGTGCTTCTTGCCGATCAGCTCCTGCGGCTCAATCGGTTCGCCGCGCGCTTCGAGATATTTCGGTGCCGCCACCAGCACGCGCTCGCATTCCATGATGCCGCGCATCCTGAGGCTGGAATCCTCGATGATGCCGAGCCGGAAGGCGACGTCGATGCCTTCCTTCATGATGTCGACATTGTGGTCCGAGAGCCTCAGCCGCACCTCGATATCAGGGTATTTGTCGTGGAAATCGGGGATGCCCGACGCCACCAGCCGGCGGCCGAGGCCGAGCGG
Organism: Mesorhizobium sp. M7A.F.Ca.US.002.01.1.1; assembly: GCF_004022955.1. NCBI lineage: Bacteria > Pseudomonadati > Pseudomonadota > Alphaproteobacteria > Hyphomicrobiales > Phyllobacteriaceae > Mesorhizobium > Mesorhizobium sp. M7A.F.Ca.US.002.01.1.1. Next base: position 35,387 of record NZ_RZQE01000002.1, read on the forward strand.
TGCCGTGACGCGGATGGTGCCGCGCGGCTGGCCGGAAAGGGCAGAGACCGCGGCTTCCGCCTCGGTGATCGCCTCCAGCACCTGCTTGGCGCCCCCGTAAAAAACCGTGCCATGCTCGGTCGGCATCAATTGCCGCGTGGTGCGGTTGAACAGCCGCACGCCAAGGTGCTTCTCCAGTTCCTTGATGCGGTTGGAAGCGACCGCCGGCGAAATGCGCATGTCGCGCCCGGCCGCCGACAGATTGCCGAGTTCAACGACGCGAACGAAGACGGCGATGTTGTCGAGATAGGCCATGCGGAGCACCTTCGCCGGTTTGCAGGATCAACCTAGTATTTTCCATTTTTTTTTGAAAGTCCTCGTGCGTCGCGCCTCTTTCCGTTTGCGCTCCAGCCCGTAAAGTCACCCAATCGGCAGGGACGAGTTCAATGATGGATTTCGCGATTTTCTGGGACTGGCTGAGCTTCGCCGTGCGCTGGCTGCATGTCGTCACCGGCATCGCCTGGATCGGCTCGTCGTTCTATTTCGTCGCGCTTGATCTCGGCCTGCGCCAGCGTCCCGGCATGCCCGTCGGCGCCTTCGGCGAGGAATGGCAGGTGCATGGCGGCGGCTTTTATCACATCCAGAAATATCTGGTGGCGCCGGCCGAAATGCCGGAACACCTGACCTGGTTCAAATGGGAATCCTACGCCACCTGGCTTTCCGGCTTCGCCATGCTGTGCGTCGTCTATTATGCCGGAGCCGATCTGTTCCTGATCGATCCGAACGTGCTGCCGATGTCGGTGCCGGTCGGTATCCTGCTGTCGCTGGCAACGATCGGCGTAGGCTGGGTGGTCTACGATCTGCTGTGCCGCTCGCCGCTGGGCAAAAGCGACACCGGCCTGATGCTGGTGCTCTATTGTGTGCTGGTGTTCATCGCCTGGGGGCTGACGCATCTGTTCACCGGCCGCGCCGCCTTCCTGCATCTGGGCGCCATTACCGCCACGATCATGTCGGCCAACGTCTTCATGGTCATCATCCCCAACCAGAAGATCGTCGTCGCCGACCTCATCGCCGGCCGCAAGCCCGACCCGAAATACGGCAAGATCGCCAAGCAGCGCTCGCTCCATAACAATTACCTGACGCTGCCGGTCCTGTTCCTGATGCTGTCGAACCACTATCCGCTGGCGTTCGGCACTGAGTTCAACTGGGTCATCGCCTCGCTGGTGTTCATCATCGGCGTGCTGATCCGGCACTATTTCAACTCGGTCCATGCGCGCAAGGGCAATCCGACCTGGACCTGGATGGCGGCACTCGTCCTGTTCATCGTCATCATTTGGCTGTCGACCGCGCCGAAGGTGCTGACCGGCGAACCCAAGGAATCCGCGTCGGCGCAAATCTATGTCGCTTCAGCGCATTTCCCGGCAGTGCGCGACACCGTGCTCGGCCGCTGTTCGATGTGCCACGCGGCGGAGCCGGTGTATGAGGGCATCTATCATGCGCCCAAGGGCGTGATGCTCGACACCGATGCCGACATCGCCAACCACGCCCGCGAAATCTATCTGCAGGCCGGCCGCAGCCACGCCATGCCGCCCGCCAACGTCTCTCAGATCACCGACAAGGAACGGGCGCTGCTGATGGCCTGGTTCGAAGGCGCAGGGAAATAGCATGAATTCGACACTTCTGCGCGGCCGCACGCTGTCCTTTGTGCGCTGGCCGCAAACTCTCGAAGACCATTCCGCCTGGCGCTACGAGGAGGATGGCGGACTGCTGATCCGTGACGGCAGGATCGTCGCCGCGGGTAGTTATGCCGATGTTGAAAAGCAAGCCGACGAAACGGTGAAAAGGATTGACCACCGGCCGCATCTGCTGCTGCCCGGCTTCATAGATGCCCATGCGCATTTTCCGCAGATGCAGATCATCGCCTCCTACGGCGCCGAACTGCTCGACTGGCTGAACACCTACACTTTTCCGGAAGAAACGAAGTTCGCCAACGCCCAGCACGGCCGCCGCATCGCGCGGCTGTTCCTCGACGAAATGGTGCGCCACGGCACCACGACGGTCGCCGCCTACTGCTCGGTGCACAAGGCCTCGGCCGAAGCCTTCTTCGCAGAATCGCATGACCGCAACATGCTCAACATCGCCGGCAAGGTGATGATGGATCGCAATGCGCCCGACGGCGTGCTCGACACCCCGCAATCCGGCTATGACGACACAAAGGCGCTGATCAAGGAGTGGCACGGCAAGGGCCGCCAGCACTACGCCATCACGCCGCGCTTCGCCATCACCTCGTCGCCGGAGCAGATGGAGATGGCGGGCGTGTTGTGCCGCGAACATCCCGGCCTGCACATGCAGACGCATCTGTCGGAAAACCACGCCGAGATCGCTTTCACGCAGGAACTCTACCCGTGGGCGCGCGACTACACCGACGTCTACGAGCATTACGGGCTGTTAGGCAAAAAGAGCCTGTTCGGCCACTGCATCCATTTGTCGGAGCGCGAAGCGGATGCGCTTTCGGACTCGGGCTCGGTGGCGGTGTTCTGCCCGACCTCGAACCTTTTCCTCGGCTCCGGCCTCTTCGATTATCAGCGCTTTCGCCGACGCGACAAGCCGATCCGCATCGCCGCCGCCACCGATGTCGGCGGCGGCACCAACTACTCCATGCTGCGCACCATGGACGAAGGCTACAAGGTGATCGCGCTGAATGGCGAAAAGCTCAACCCGTTCCAGTCCTTCTGGCAGACGACGCGCGGCAATGCCGAGGCGCTGTCGGTGGTGGAAAAGATAGGCACGCTGGACGCGGGCACCGACGCCGACATCGTCGTGCTGGACGCCAGGGCAACGCCGGGAATGCGACTCAGGATGGAGACGGTCGAGACGCTGGCGCAGGAACTCTTTCTCCTGCAGACGCTGGGCGACGACCGCTCCGTCCGCGAAGTTTATGTGGCGGGGCGGCCAGCCAAGGCTGACATGAGCGCGGGGTAAGACCCCCTCACCCGGATTGCCAACCGAATTGCGAAGGCAATTCGGGGCAATCCGGCCTCTCCCCGAGGGGAGAGGAGGAAGCCGAGGCCCGTGCTCGTCTCTTCTCCCCTCGGGAGAAGGTGGCCACGCCACGGAAGCTTGACCGAGCGGAGCTTGTCGTACACACGACGTGTGACGATTTCGGAGAAAGAAAATGGCCGTTGCTGACGACATCGCTCTGATCAAGAGACAGGAAGAGACCCTTGTCTTCGCGACCTTCGACGAGGCCGTCGCTTTCAAAATCGGCTCCGCCATTCGCGATCGTGCAATCGCCGAAGATCTACCCATCATAGTCGACATCAGGCTGTGGGACCGGCCGCTGTTCTACGCCGCGCTGCCGGGCTCGAACGCTTCCAATCCCGACTGGGCGCGGCGCAAGATCAATGTGGTCAAACGGTTCCTGAGAAGCACCTATCGCATGGTGTTGGAACAGCAGCGCCCCGACCGCACCTTCAAGATTGGTGAAGGGCTGGATATTGCCGACTACGTGCTGGCCGGCGGTGGCTTTCCGGTGACCGCCAAGGGCACCGGCGTCATTGGCGTCATCGCCGTTTCCGGACTGCCCGAGCGCGAGGATCACGGCGTCGTCGTCGATGCGCTGTGCGATCATTTGGGCGTCGACAAGCGCGGCTTGGCATTGCCTCGGGAAGCCGAATGACCGTGCTCGACCCCAAATCGTTCCTCGTCTCCATCTTCAACGCCGCCGTCGCCGCCGCCGATCCGGAACGAACCATCAGGGATCATCTGCCGGCCAAGCCCAAGGGCCGTACCATCGTCATCGGCGCGGGCAAAGGCTCGGCGCAAATGGCGGCAGCCTTCGAGAAAGTGTGGGACGCCCCCATCGAAGGGCTGGTCGTCACCCGCTATGGCTATGGCGCGACCTGCGAGCGCATCGAGATCATCGAGGCGGCGCACCCGGTGCCGGACGCTGCCGGCCTTGAAGCCTCGCGCCGGCTGCTGGCGAAGGTGCAAGGGCTGACGGCGGACGATCTGGTGGTGGCGCTGGTTTCCGGCGGCGGCTCGGCGCTGTTGCCGTCGCCGGCCGGCAGCTTGACGCTGGCCGACGAGATCGCCGTCAATGAGGCGCTGCTCGCCTCGGGTGCGCCGATCGCGGCGATGAACACTATCCGCAAGCACCTTTCCACCATCAAGGGCGGCAGGCTGGCGGCGGCCGCATGGCCGGCCAGGGTGGTGTCGCTGATCGTCTCCGATATTCCCGGCGATAATCCGGCAATGGTCGCCTCCGGCCCAACCGTACCGGATACAGGCAGCCGCGCCGACGCGCTGGCCTCGATATCGGCCTATGGCATGAAACTGCCGGCCTCGGTGATGGCGCATATCAATTCGCCGGCCGCCGATGCGCCAAGCCCGGATAACGAGCGCTTTTTGCGCAACGAGGTGCATCTGATCGCTTCGGCCGGGGTATCGCTGGAAGCCGCCGCTACGGAAGCGAAACGGCAAGGCGTCGAGGCGATTATCCTCTCCGATGCCATCGAAGGCGAGGCGCGCGAGGTTGGCGGTGTCCACGCCGCGATCGCGCGTGAAGTGGCGACGCGCAACAGGCCTTTCTCGAAGCCGGTGCTGATCCTGTCGGGCGGCGAGACAACCGTGACGCTGCGCGCAAAAGGCAAGGGCGGCCGCAATTCGGAATTCCTGCTCGCCTTCGCCATCGGCATCAATGGCGTCGACGGTATCAATGCGCTGGCCGCCGATACTGACGGCATCGACGGTTCGGAAGACAATGCCGGTGCCTTTGCCGATGCTTCGACCGTGTCGCGCATGCGCGCTGCCGGGGTGGACGCCAAGGCTATGCTTGCCGGCAACAATGCCTGGACGGCCTTCAACGCGGTTGACGATCTCTTCGTACCCGGCCCGACCGGTACGAATGTCAACGATCTCAGGGCAATTCTGATCAGGTAGCCGCAGCAATTCCAGGAAGGTTTTCCGTCCGGAATCGCGCAAAACAGACCAATCAGGCGGCCATCAGCCGCTTCACCAGCTTCATATCCTGCAGGAACCGTTCGCGTTCAGCCTCCTTGTCCGCGGGTTCGCGGATGCGCAGGATGAAGGAGGGATGGATGGTGATGAACACGCGCAATCCGTCCTCGCGCTCGATCACTTGTCCGCGCATCTTTGTCACCGGAATCGCCTTGCCGAGCAGCGACATCGCCGCTGTCGCGCCGAGTGCCACGGCGAGGTTCGGCTTGATCAGCTCGAATTCTTGGTCGATCCACCAGCGGCAGGCCTGAATCTCACCGGAATTCGGTTTGGAGTGGATGCGGCGCTTGCCGCGCGGCTCGAACTTGAAGTGCTTGACCGCGTTGGTGACATAGACCTTTTGCCGGTCGACACCGGCATCGTCCAGGATCGCATCGAACACCTTGCCGGCCGGACCCACGAAAGGTTTGCCGGCGAGGTCCTCCTGATCCCCCGGCTGTTCGCCGACGAAGATCACCTTGGCATTGTCAGGGCCTTCACCGAAGACGGTCTGCGTCGCGTCGCGCCACAGCGGGCAGCGGCGGCAGCCTTTCGCTGCCTCGCGCAATTCCGGAATCGTGCTTGCATCATCTTCCGGTGCTTCGACGGGCTGCTTCGGCCAATGCCGTGCCTGCACCTTTGCGTGGTGCGGCGCGGGTGTTGTCGGCATCTTCGCAATCATGTCCTTGGCGGCCTTGTCCGCTCCTGCGATCATGTCTGGAATGAGCGAGGCCTCGGGAAGGTTCCGCCAATATTTCTTCGGCATCTCCTTCTGCATGGCTTTCACCTTCAATCGCGCCGGGTTGAAGATGTTCTCGAAATAGGTGCGCCAGAGCGCCTCGGTATCGTCCTGATCAGGCGCATCGCCCTTGGCCGCGCCCGGCCCGATCGCCAGCCTTTCGCCATCCCAGTCGGCAGAGGCATAAGGGGTCAGGATCGTCCAGCGCATGCCGGTGAAACGTCTGACGAAGAAATCGGCGTTGCGCTCGACGATGAAATGATCCGGCTCGAACCAGGCGACATAGCGCTCATCGGCACCGTCGCCGATTTTCCGGAAACGTACGAAGGCGTGCATCTTGTGGCTGTCGCGCCGCACCGCCTTCTCCATGGCCTCGAGCCGCCTGGTGTCGGAATCCGACGCGATTTCCAGCAGTTTAGCCTCGTCGCGCAATCGCCACAGCATTCGGTAGAGAAAGGCAAACCGGCCGGGATCGGAATGGCAGAACGCCGTTTCGGCATGCCCGAGGAAGTCGCGCGGCACGACGAGTTGCGCGCCCGCAGGCACTTCAGGCAATTGTGCCTGATCAGAGCCTGGCGCGACATGCCAGTCGACGTCCTCGGGCCTGACCTCATTCAAGGCCAGCCGCCGTGCCGCGTCACGCCAGCCCGCAAAATCCGTCTCGCTGTCGAGCCGAACTCTGTATCTGGCGAGATCGAGTTCCGCCGGCCGCATGATCAGAACAACGACAACTGTTCGCAGGAGGAGGCAATCTTTTCGCGCAGGCCGGCCTTGTCGGTCAGCGCGCCAGGTGACCAGCCTTCGGCGATGATGAACGGCCTGAGCTTGGCGATCGACTGGCAGATCCGTCCGACGTCCTCGAGCCGCATGCGCCGGTGCCGACGCGTCTCCAAAATCTTCGCCACCACCTTGGTGCCGAGGCCCGGCACCCGCAGCAGCGCTTCGCGGTCGGCGCGATTGATGTCGACGGGAAACTGCCCCCGGTTGCGCAGTGCCCAGCCCAGCTTCGGGTCGATGGCGAGATCGAGCATGCCGTCGCTGCTGCCGGCGAGGATTTCCGGTTGCGAAAAGCCGTAAAACCGCATCAGCCAGTCGGCCTGATAAAGCCGGTGCTCACGCATCAGAGGCGGCTTCTGCAGGGGCAGCGACGACGACGAATCCGGAATCGGACTGAAGGCCGAGTAATAGACCCGCCGCAGATGGTAGCTGCCATAGAGCCGGGCGCTCGTGTGCAATATGCCGTCGTCGGATGTCTTGTCGGCGCCGATGATCATCTGCGTCGACTGGCCGCCCGGCGCAAAGCGTTCGCGCTTTTTGGTCTTCAAAGTCGGCTCGGCCTTCTCCTCCATCTTCTGGCGCAGCCTGGCCATGGAAAGCCGGATTGTCTCCGGCTTCTTCTCGGGCGCCAGCCGCTTCACACCCTCGTCGGTTGGCAGTTCGACATTGATCGACAGCCGGTCGGCATAGAGACCGGCCTGCTCGACCAGTTCGGCCGAGCTTTCCGGGATGGTCTTCAAATGGATGTAACCGGAGAATTTCTCCTCCAGGCGTAGCCGGCGCGCCACCTCGACCATCTCCCCCATGGTCTCGTCCGGCGAGCGAACGACACCCGAGGACAGGAACAGGCCTTCTATGTAGTTGCGCCGGTAGAAATCCATGGTCAGCTTCACCACCTCGTCGATGCCAAAGCGGGCTCGCCGCACGTTGGAAGACGAACGGTTGATGCAGTAGCTGCAATCATAGATGCAGAAATTGGTCAGCAGGATTTTCAGCAGCGAAATGCAGCGGCCGTCCGGCGCGTAGGAATGGCAGATGCCCATGCCCTCGGTGGAGCCGATGCCGCCTGATTCCAGCGAGTCCTTTTTCGCCGCACCCGATGAGGCGCAGGACGCATCGTATTTGGCGGCATCGGAGAGGACAGCCAGTTTTTCACGGACGGTGAGTGCGCTCATCCGTTCATGATATGTTCTTATCCGCCCTTATGCCACCTCATTTGATGGAAACGGCGAAAAAGTGATCGCCCGCCCGGCCCTCAGACTTCGTGCAGATAGAGGTGGTAATCCAGTTCGCTGACCGTGCGTGCCACGCGCAGGTATTCGGACTGTTTGATCGCCACGAAGGTCCGGTGCAGGTCCTCGCCGAGCGCGTTCTTCAGGAAGCTGGACGCCCGGGCCGATTCGATCGCGGCGCGCCAGTCGACAGGCATGGTTGTGCGCGTGACCGCTGCCTCATAGCCGTTGCCGGTCGTTTCGGGCCCCGGATCGAGCCCTTCATCCATGCCCTTGATGATGCCGGCGAGCACGGTTGCGGCGATCAGATAGGGGTTGGCGTCGACGCCCGACGGCCGGTGCTCGATGCGCCGGTTCTTGGCGTCGCCGGCCGGCACACGCAGCGCCACCGATCGGTTGTTGACGCCCCATGTCGGCGCCACCGGCGCATAGGATTGCGAGACGAAGCGCCGCCAGGAATTGGCGTGCGGCGCAAACACCAGCATCGATTCCGCCATGGTCTGGATGAGGCCGCCGAGCCCTTGCAGCAGCGGCAGCGACCAGCTCTCGCCGCCGGCTTCGGCAAAGACGTTTCGGCCGGCTCTGTCCTGCAGCGAAACATGGAAATGCATGCCCGAGCCGGCGTATTTCTCGATCGGCTTGGCCATGAAGCAGGCGGTGACGCCGTGGCGGCGCGCCTGCGCCCGCACCAGCCGCTTAAGCATGACCAGGTCGTCGGCCGCCCGCATCACATCCTTGCGGTAGTTCAGCGTCAATTCGTACTGGCCGGGCGCATATTCGGAAATGACCGTCTCGGCCGGAATGCCTTGCGCCTTGGCTGCGGCATAGATGTCGGAGAACAGCGGCTCCATGCCGTGCAGATGGTCGACGGAATAGACTTCCGTCTTGCCCGAGACGCGGCCGTCGAGCACGGCGCGCGCCGGCTGCACCTTGCCGTCGGCATCGCGCTCATTGGCCAGCAGGAAGAATTCAAGTTCGAAGGCGCCGGCCGGATAGAGGCCCTTGGCCGCCAGGATGTCGACTTGCCGAGCCAACGCCAGCCGCGGATCCGACGACATCGGCCGGCCGTCGAGCATGTACATCGCCATCAGCAGCTGGCCACGCGGCGGGCTCGTGCCGTAGAGCGGCACCAGCGTACCGGGGATCGGCCATGCCCTGAGATCGCCGTCGCCGGTCGTCCAAATCAACCCGGTCTCGTGCACATCCTCGCCGGTGATGTCGAGGCCCAGGATCGAGATCGGCATATGGCGGCCGCCCTCGAAGATGCTCTTCAGCTCATGCCGGCGCACGATCTTGCCGCGGCCGACGCCATTGGCGTCGGTCAGCACGATATCGAAGGCTTCGATCTCGGGATGGGCGTCGAGAAAGGCTTGCGCCTCGGCGGATGTCGAGCCCGAAGGTGAGGTCATTATGGCATTGGGATGGTCCATCGCCGCTTGTCTCATGCCGCAAGCTTTGCCGCAACCGCGCCGAAGGCGGTGATCAGCCGGTTAACCTGGGTCGCAGTGGTCGCCGGCGAGATCAGCATCATGTTGTGGAAGGGTGCGATCAGCACGCCGCGATTGACCAGCGCGACATGGATGGCGGCCTCCAGTTCCGGCGCATGCGCCACTTCCGCCTCGGCGCCATTGCGCAGCGGACCGGGCGCGCAGATGAACTCGACGCGGGCGCCGACACGGGAAACATGCCAGGGCAGGCGATAGCGATCGATCACGCCGGTCAACCCGGCATCGAGCCGCCGCGCCAGGTGATCCATGCGGTCATAATTTTCCGGCGTCATTACCTCTTCAAGCGCGGCGCGCATCGCTGCGAACTGCAGCGGGTTGGCCGAGAGCGTCGTGCCCATGCCGGAATAGCCCGGCTCCTTGGTCCTGTTGTAGTCCGCGTAGCGCGAGGCGACGTCGTCGCTCATGCCCCAGACACTGGCCGGCACGCCGCCGGCGATCGGCTTGCCCAGGACGAAGAAGTCCGGGTCGAGACCATATTTCCTCGTGTAGCCGCCGGGGCCGGTCGAGATCGTGTGCGTCTCGTCGATCAGAAGCAGTGTGCCGGCTTGGCGTGTCAGTTTGCGCAGGGCGTCATGGTAGCCCGGATCGGCAAGCACCATGCAGGAGTTGGTCAGCACCGGTTCGGCGATGACGCAGGCGACGTCCTTATCCCCAAGCGCGGCTTCGAGTGCTGAGATATCGTTGAACTCGATGACCTTGGCCGTACGGGTCAGGTCGCGGAATTCCCCCGCCAATCCCGGCCGGTTGACGGGCTTGCCGTCGATCAGCCGCACCATCGTCTCGTCGACCGAGCCATGGTAGCAGCCGTTGAAGACAAGGATCTTCTCCCGGCCGGTGACGGCTCGGGCGACGCGCAGCGCAAAGCGGTTGGCGTCGGTCGCCGTCGTCGCGATCTGCCAGAACGGCAGGCCGAAGCGCTGCTGCAGCAGCGGCCCGATGGCGAGCGCATCTTCCGAAGGCAGCATATAGGTCAGGCCACGTCCGGCCTGGCGGCGGATGGCGCGCGCCACCGGCGGCGGCGAATGGCCGAACATCGAGCCGGTGTCGCCAAGGCAGAAATCGTCGAGCTTGTTTCCGTCGATGTCGGTGATCGTGGCGCCCTTGGCGCTGTCGACCAGGATCGGGAACGGCGTCGGCCAGTCGTTCATCCAGTGCATCGGCACGCCGCCGAAGAAGCCGGGCAGGCCGTTGCCGACCTTCGCCTGAGATTGCGGCCGCGCCTTGCGGAAGGCTGCCCCCTCGGTCTCGCGCAGATCGGCAATGCGGTCGCGGCCGATGCCGCCGATGGACGTCTTGGACATATCGCTGTGCATGAAAACCCCTCTGGTCGATTCCTCTTAGCCAATCCGTGTCTGCATCCGCAATTGGCCGCGCATCTGTCCTGCGTTGGCTCAGCCTTTGGCGGCGGCGCTTGACCGTGCTGCCGAAGTCGGCGCCAATATGAGCGGAAATTGAGGGGGGAGGGGTAATGAGGACGGTCATCTGTGTGGCGATGCACCTGTCGTTGGCGAGCGCGGCCTTCGCGTCGGGCGGCATCTGGTGCTCCACCGACGACACGGCGGCGACATTCGAGGTCGAGGCCGGCGTCACCAGAGGCATGGGCGGGCCGACCTTCAACTTTCGCGGCAACCTCGAAATTCTGAGCCGGCCTGCCAGCGACAGCCTGCGCAAGACCGTGTTTGAGGATTCCAACCTGACGCAGTACTGGCTCGACGGCAAGGAATTGCGGCTGAACATCTATCGTGAGCACGAGGCCGCGCAAAAGATCAACTCGGTCGAACTGACGATCCTGACCAGGACCAGCGACGAAGGCGTCTACGACGGGAGCTATACGCTCTTCATCTACGACGCCGCGGCGGATACGGACCAGGACGGCAAACCGGTTGAAATCAGCGGCAAAGTGTCGTGCGGAGCGGAGTGAGCGGGGTCAGGCCGTGATGTCGATGACGCCGCAGTCGCCTGCCGCGCTGCCGAAGGCGACGCGGCGTTCTTCCTTGTCCCACATCATCGAGGTGATGGCGCCCTTGCCCGGCCGCCGCAACAGCACTTCCTTGGCGTCGGCAAAACGCACCGCCATCACCATGCCGTCATCATAGCCGACGGCGACGACATCCTGGCTCGGGTGACAGGCGACAGCCGTCACCATGGCGTTGCCGCGCGTGCCGAGTTCCAGCGGTGCCTTGCCCATCGGCCCGTCCTTGCCGGAAAACGGCCAGACGATCGCCGCCGGCGCGCCGGAACTCGCCAGCCACTTGCCCTTCACGCTCCACGACAGGCTTTTGACCTTGCCGGGATAGCCGGTCATGCGCATGTGCTTGCCGTCGGCGAGCTTCCAGCCGTGCAATGCGTTTTCTTGCATGGTGGTGACGAGGAAGGCGCCATCCGGCGAGAAGGTGATGCCGGTATGGGCGCCGGCCCATTCGAGTTCCACGGGCTTGCCCTCGGCGGCCGGGAAATGCAGCGTCGCGCCATTGTAGCGGGCGACGCCGAAGCGCATGCCCTTGGGCGAGAAGGCCAGCCCCTCCACCGAACGCGGATGGACGAATTCCCTGGTCTTGCCGTCGGCGAAGCGCACGAAGGCAGTCTTGCCTGAGGCATAGGCGATGGCGCCTTGCGACCCGGCGGCAACGCTGGTGATCCACTTCCTGGCCGCGCTTGCCAATTCCGTGGCCTCGCCGCCCGTTTTCACGGCAAACACCTTGCCGTCCTCGCCGCCGGTGATCAGCCGGTCATTGGCCGCATCATGGAAGGCGGCGAGCAGCCCGTCATTGGCCTGAACCGTCTTGTGGCCATGGTCGAGCCGATGGATGGCGCCGTCGGCCATCGCGAAATGCGGCACGTCGCCGAGAAAGACGGCGGCGATGCAATGGCCTTCGAGGTCTAGGGGGGCGACTGTGGGCATCAGGGAACCATTCCAATGAAGTTTGTTGCCATCCCCGGGAAGTCGCCAGCGCGGCCAGGTGTGGCGCCAACCTTCTCCCCTTGTGGGAGAAGGTGGATCGGCGCGCAGCGCCGAGACGGTTGAGGGGTGTTGGACGGATCGCCGTCGGTGCCCAGCTGGAGCACCCCTCATCCGACCGAGCTTCGCACGGCCACCTTCTCCCACAAGGGGAGAAGGACAGAAGGGGCAGCGCTAGCGTTATAAGGCTTGGAAATCAAGCCGCCTGGCAGGCGTCAAAACTCTTCTTCAGCCGCTCGGCGTCGAGTTCCCTGCCGATGAACACCAGCCGGCTCTCGTGCTTTTCGCCGTCTTTCCAGGCGCGCTGATGGTCGCCTTCGATGATCATGTGCACGCCCTGGATGACATAGCGCTCGTCGTCGCCCTTGAGCGCGATGATGCCTTTCAGCCGCAGGATGTTGGGGCCTTCCATCTGGGTGATCTTCTCGATCCAGGGGAAGAATTTCTTCGGATCCATCTCGCCGCCGCGCAGCGACACCGATTGCACCGTCACGTCATGAATGTCCGAAGCATGCGCGTGATGGTGGTGGTCGTGCCCGTCATGATCATGGTGGTGGTGATCGTGGCCGTCGTGGTCATGATGATCGTGATCGTCATGCGCCTCGAGGAAGTGCGGATCGTTTTCCAGTGCCCGGGACAGATCGAAAGCGCCGCGGTCGAGTACTTCGGTCAGGTCGACGCCGGCGCGGGTGGTACGATGGATCTTTGCCGCCGGATTGATGGCGCGGATCGTTGCCTCGACCTTGGCGACTTCTTCTGACGTGACGAGGTCGGTCTTGTTGAGCACGACGACGTCGGCGAAGGCGATCTGGTCCTCGGCTTCCCTGGAATCCTTGAGCCGCAACGGCAGGTGCTTGGCGTCGACCAGCGCCACCACCGCGTCAAGCCTGGTCTTGGAGCGCACATCGTCGTCCATGAAGAAGGTCTGCGCCACCGGCACCGGATCGGCGAGCCCGGTGGTCTCGACGACGATGGCGTCGAAGCGGCCGGGGCGGCGCATCAGGCCCTCGACGACACGGATCAGGTCGCCGCGCACCGTGCAGCAGACACAACCATTGTTCATCTCGTAGATTTCCTCGTCGGATTCCACGATCAGATCGTTGTCGATGCCGATTTCACCGAACTCGTTGACGATGACGGCGTAGCGCTTGCCGTGGTTTTCCGACAGGATGCGGTTGAGCAGCGTCGTCTTGCCGGCGCCGAGATAGCCGGTGAGAACGGTTACGGGGATTTGCGTCTGTGCGTCGCTCATGGCTTGCCTCGAAAGTGCTGGGCCGCGAAAGATCCGGCCCTCAAAAGGGATTGTCGGTTCCATATAGGATGTGTGCCGGGCTTTTGCACGGGGCAAACCGATGGGCCAAACCGGCTTGCTACAATACCGGATTTTGGCTGGCGAAAGCCGCTGTGATTGCCTAGCTCGGGATGCGGAAGATCAATTTGAGAGGCAAGATATGTCCGGCAAGCCATCCTCCTTCTCATTGAGCCGGCGCCAGGCGCTCGGGTTGATCGCGGTCACCGCCGGAGGTGGTGCCTTCCTGCCGGCCTCGGCAATGGCCGCTCAATCTTCGGCTGCCCAGGCTTCACCCTATGCCGGACTGGCCTTGTTCGAAAACGGCGCCGGTGTCTGCACCATTACGCCTGAAGTGACCGAGGGACCGTTCTATTTCGACCCGAAACTCGAACGTGCCGATGTCACCGAAGGCAAGAAAGGTATTGCCCTTGACGTCCGGCTGCAGGTTGTCGACGTGGACTGCCGCCCACTTGCCGGCGCCCGCGTCGATATCTGGCATTGCGACACGCAGGGCGCCTATTCCGGCTATCCCGGACAGGGTGACGGCCGCGACGTCGACACATCGGGCCAGACCTTCCTGCGTGGTTGGCAGAAAACCGATGCAAGCGGCATCGTCTCCTTCGCCACGATCTATCCCGGCTGGTATCGCGGCCGCACCACCCACATCCATTTCAAGGTCTTCCCCGACGACAGGTCGGTGATGACCGGCCAGTTGTTCTTCCCCGACAGCCTCAGCGAGCAGATCTTCACCTCTGTCGCGCCCTACAATGACCGGCCCGGCAAGCGCGACACTTCAAACGCCGATGACGGCATCGCCAGGCGGGCAGGACCGCAATCGCAGGCTGCGCTGCGCGAGTTGGAGGATGCCTATCAGGCGCTGATGATCGTGGCGGTGAAGCCCGGCTGAGCGTTCCCTCACGCACCTTGTCAGCGGCGAAAACTCCGGTCACGAATTCGTTTGTCATCTAACTGAAATAAACATCTGGCATTAGCACGGCGGACACCACAATGCTTGCCGGCAAAGCTGTTTGAAGCGCCGGAATCTTTTTGATCGTCGATTGCCAACCGGCCGGCTGCCTCTATGCTGCCCGCACCGGTACGGCCGAAGAGGGAAGACCATGGCCAAGGCGGACAAGACTGCGACAATGAGCCGGCTGCATTCCGCGGCAAGGCTGGCAAGGACGGCGCTGGCTGCCCGGCTTCTGGCGCACGGCTTCTATGCCGGCCAGGACCAGATCATGCTGGCGCTCGACCGTGAGGACGGCCAGACGCCGGGCAATCTTGCCGGACGTCTCGGCGTGCGCCCGCCGACGATCACCAAGACCATCAACCGGCTGCAGGCCCAGGGTTTCCTGGAGAAGCGCACTTCTGAAGCCGATGCCCGCCAGGCCCACATCTTCCTCACCGATACAGGCCGCGACATCATCCACGCCATCGAGAAATCGGTGAAGAAGACCGAAAAGCAGGCGCTGAAGGGCCTCGACAAGAAGGACCAGAAGTCGCTGTTCAAACTGCTTGCCCGCATCGAGGCCAACCTCTCGAACGAGGAACTGGTGCTCATCGACGACGACGCCGAGTCGGACGACTGACCGGCGGATTGTCGCGGCAGGCGATCAAGCCGCCGCGGCAGAGCCCTGGATCAGCGACGACCAGCGTCCCGGTGTCATGCCGAACGCCTTCTTGAAGTACCTGATGAAATGGCTCTGGTCGCTGAAGCCGGCTTCGACTGCGATCTGCGCCAACGGTTCGCCGGCGGCGATCATCCGCCGCGCACGCTGAAGCCGGCGCATCACCAGGAAGCGATGCGGACTGGTCGAGAACGCCGCGCGGAAATGCCGTGACAAGGCATAGCGGTCGAGCCCGGTTATCGCTTCCAGTTCGCCGGAGCGCACCGGCCGGGTCAGGTTTTCCGTGAGATAGTCGCGCGCCAGTGCAGCCGCCCGCCACGCCGTCCGGGTCATCGGCTTTGCCGGCTGGCCGCCATGCCGGGTCAGGCTTTGCATCAGTTGGACCAGGAAGTCGTCGACGAACAGGTCGTCGAGTTCCTGCTCCAGCGGCCCCAGCGCCGAAAGCAGCGTTGCGCAAAAGGCCGCGTCCGTCACCACGCCATCCCTCACAAAAGGCAGCGAAGCGCCGCCAAGGCAGTCGAGCATCAGCGACGGCTCCAAATAGAGCATTCGGTAGCGCAGGCCGTCCTCGGTGCCGGCGCCGCCGTCATGCAGTTCGTCGGGGTGTAGCACGATGATCTGGCCTGGAAGGCTGTGACGCGCAGCACCAAGATAGCGAAACGTCTGCACACCGTGCAGCGTTACCCCGATCGCATAGGTGTCGTGGCGATGCAGGTCGAACGCGCTGCCATGGAAGCGTGCCTCGATCCGCTCCATGCCTGCGGGATCGGGACCGGAGATAATACGGTTTTCCGCCGCATCGATGCACAAACGTCCAAGACCCTCGAAGGCCTGGCTGTCTAGATCGTGCGACATCGTCTCCGTAAGCCTCGCATTGGGGCACAAACCGAATGGCCAATGTCTCATGTTCGATACGAAATTTGCAATCGTGCTCAGGGAAGATCTGCCGGTCTGGCAGAAACTCAACGTCACGGCCTTCCTGACCAGCGGCATTGTCGCCCAGTTTCGCGACATCATCGGCGAACCCTATCGCGACCGCGCCGGCAATCTCTACAACCCGCTGTCGATCCAGCCGGTCATCGTTTTGTCCGCCGACCAGGCCACGCTGGGCACGATCCACCGGCGCACATTGGAGCGCGGCGTGACCACCTCGCTCTATGTCGAGGAGATGTTTTCGACCGGCTTTGACGCGGCCAACCGGGCCGTCTTCGCCGAATTTGCGCCTGAAGACGCCAAGGTGGTCGGGATCGCGCTTCGCGCCGACAAGAAGCTGGTCGATAAGATCACCAAGGGCGCCCGTATGCACCCGTAGCTTTCAAAGGCATCGACTAAGCCTGCCGCCGACACTTGTTGTGCCAGCCGGCTTTGGCGTGGCGACAGCCGACAATTGGCTTGCCGGGAGCCGGCAATTCCCGCAAAGGTGGGTCCAGCCCAGCTCCCACCCGGCCTGCAAGTGAGTGCTCCCCAAAGACATGTAGAAAGCGCGACGCCCCCGGTGGCGATCCTGTGCATGCTTTCCACTTACGTCTGCTTCACCTTCCTCGACACATCAAGCAAATACCTCGTCCTCGCCGGCATTTCCGTGCTGGTCGTTGCCTGGGTGCGCTTTGCCGTGCATGTCATCCTGGTCGGCACCCTGTTGCGCGGCTGGCGCCAACCCATGCGGTTTCGCCCGGTCAACCTGCCTGCGCATATCCTGCGCGGGGCTTTCCTGTTCGGATCGACCATATTCAATGTCCTGGCGCTCAAATCCCTGCAACTGGCCGAGACAACCTCGATCTATTTCTTTGGGCCGATGGTGATCACGGCGCTGGCCGGTCCGCTGCTTGGCGAGTGGGCGGGCTGGCGGCGCTGGCTGGCCATCCTGGCGGCCTTTGCCGGCGTCCTCATCATCACCCGACCGGGCGTCGGCGTGTTCGGCATCGGACATCTCTTCGCGCTCGGCTCGATGCTGTCGAACTGCTTCTACGTCATCATGACGCGCCGCATGTCGGCGACCGAGACATCGGAGAGCCTCATCCTGTTTTCGGCGCTGGCGCCGGCGCTGCTGCTGTTGCCCCTGCTGCCGTTTTCGTTTTCCCTGCCGCATGACGGCTGGCACTGGTTCGTGCTGCTGATGCTCGGCGTGTTCGGCGGCGTCGGTCACTGGCTGCTCGTCCAGGCCTACCGGCTGGCGACGACTACGGCTTTGGCGCCCTATCCCTATTCGCAGATGGTGTGGATGATCATTTCCGGATGGATCGTCTTCAAGCAGTTTCCCGACCGCTGGACGCTGGTCGGCGCCGCCATCATCGTCGCCAGCGGCCTCTACATCGTCCATCGCGAGCATAGGCTTCGGCTGCGGAGCCGCGCGGCCTCGGACGTCGAGGCCGAGGCGTTGGCAAAAAAACTTTGATTTGCCCCCGATCGGTGGCATAACGCCGCCTTTAAACAGTTTAGGTCTGGAAAGTCAGGTCCGGGGAGCACACGTCGCTGGCACAAAAAATCAAGCTTTCGACGATCGCGGATGCGCTCGGCGTGTCCACGGCCACGGTCTCGCTGGCGCTGCGCGACAGCCCTCTTGTTGCCGGGACCACCCGTGACCGCATCAAGGAACATGCCCGCGCCATCGGCTATATCTACAACCGACGCGCCGCCAGCCTGCGCACCTCGCGTTCCGGCATTGTCGGCGTCGTCGTGCACGACATCATGAACCCGTTCTTCGCCGAGATCCTGCGCTCGATCGAAAGCGAGCTCGACCGCAGCCGGCAAACCTTCATCCTGTCCAACCACTATGATCAGCTCGAAAAGCAGCGCACTTTCATCGATACGCTTTTGCAACTCGGCGCCGACGGCGTCATCATGTCGCCGGCGATCGGCACGCCGGCTTCCGACATCGTGATGGCCGAGGAGAACGGCCTGCCGGCTGTGCTGATCGCGCGCACCGTCGAGGGTGCCGACGTGCCGGTCTTTCGCGGCGACGACTCTTATGGAACAGGCCTCGCCACCAACCACCTGATCTCGCTCGGCCACAAGCGCATTGCCATGATCGGCGGCACCGACCAGACCTCGACCGGCCGTGACCGCTACCAAGGCTATGTCAACGCGATGGAGGCGGCCGGGCTGGAAGTCAGGCCGTCCTGGCGCATCGCCGGGCCGCGCACCAAGCAGGCCGGCTTCGAGGCCGCCGGACAGTTCCTGGCGCTGAAGGACAGACCGACGGCAGCCTGCTGCTGGAACGACCTCGTCGCCATCGGTCTGATGAACGGCATTGCCCGCGCCGGCCTGGTGCCGGGCGTCGACATCTCGGTCACCGGCTATGACGACCTCGAAGAGGCGGCGATCGCGACGCCGGCGCTGACCACAGTCTGGAACGGCCAGCGCGAGGTTGGCCGCCGCGCCGCCAGCGCGCTGCTCGACAAGCTCAACGGGCAGACGGTGCGACCCTCGCAGGAATTGATCAAGCCGGAACTGCATGTGCGTCAGTCGACCGGCAAGCCGGTGGAGCGTGCATGACCAAGGCCGAACAGTTGCAGACCGTCGCCATCCTGGTGCCGGGCGATTTCAACGACCACGCGGTCGACCGCATCAACCGCACGTTCAGGCGTGTCAGAATTGAACGCGCCGATCCGGCGCTCGTCACCGACGAGATGCGCAGTGATGTGCGCGGCGTCGCTTCGTTCGCCGGCATCAACGCGGCGATGATGGATGCATTGCCCAACCTCGAACTCATCGCTTCCTTCGGCGTCGGCTATGATTCGGTCGATGTCGGTCATGCGGCGGCGAAAAACATCATGGTCACCAACACGCCCGACGTGTTGACCGAGGAGGTCGCCGACACCACGATCGGGCTGTTGATCAACACCATCCGCGACCTGCCGCGCGCCGAGACCTGGCTGCGCGACGGCAGCTGGGTGCGCAAGGGCAACTATCCGCTGAGCCGGCTGACCTTGCGCGGGCGCAGTGTGGGTATTTTCGGCATGGGCCGCATCGGGCAGGCCATTGCCCGGCGTCTGGAAGCCTTTGGCTTGCCGGTCGCCTACCACAACCGGCGCCGTGTCGAAGGTCTTTCCTACCACTATCATGCGACCCTGAAAGGGCTTGCCGAAGCCGTGGATACGCTGATTTCGGTCGCGCCGGGGGGCGCCTCGACGGAGAAGGCGGTCAATGCCGAGATACTGTCGGCGCTTGGCGCCAACGGCGTCTTCGTCAACATCGGCCGTGGCAGCACGGTCGATGAGGCAGCGCTTGCGGCAGCCCTTGCCAACGGCACCATCGCCGCTGCCGGCCTCGATGTCTTTGCCGACGAACCGAACGTGCCCAAGGCGCTGCTCGACGCGCCCAACACCTCGCTGCTGCCGCATGTCGGCTCGGCCTCGGACCATACACGCCGCGCCATGGCGGATCTGTGCGTCGACAATCTGGTGTCCTGGTTCACCGAGCGCCGGCCGCTGACGCCGGTGCCCGAGACGGCGCATGTGAAGGCTAGAAACTGATCGGTGGCTGCCACATTTATTAACGTCAGCTTAACCCTTTGGAATCATTGTTCAACCTGTCCGTGTACGTGGATGAAGAATGATGAAAGCACTTTCCGCATTGATCGCTGCCGCAGCGCTGTTTGGTGGCATTCAGCTGTTTCATGGCGGCAGCCGGGAAAGCGTAGCCAACGAGGCCGCCCCGTCCAACAGCTACAGGCTGGTCGCCAATGGCGATGAGGCGGTCTGTGCAGTCAGCCGCGGAGCCGAAATTTCGGACGGTTTGTCGTTGCTCACCGTTGCTCCCAAATGCCGTCGGCTCTTGCCGGGCATAGAACAGGCGAAGTTCTGGCGCGAGCAAAACGATGGCACCGTTGCCTTCAGCGCCAATGGCACCGATCCAATCGTCACCTTCGTGGCTGCCGATGGCGACGGCTACGAATCCTATGCCCCGGCGCTGCCGCTGCTGTCGCTGGCGGCCACCCGTGATAAAAAATCCGGCGAGTGATTATTCCGCTGCGGCCCGCGCGCCCGCCTTCGCTGCGGCGTGCAGCCGAACCGCATCGCCGAAGGCACGGAATATTTTCACCGAATTGCTGTCCGACTTGACCCAGTATTCCGGGTGCCATTGCACGCCGACGGCGAAGGCGCGGGCGTCCCGCACCGAAACCGCCTCGACCGTGCCGTCGGTGGCGACGGCCTCGACCTGCAGCTTCGAGCCGAGCCGGTCGATCGCCTGGCGGTGCAACGAATTGACCTTGATGTCGCCGGCACCGAACACACCGGCCAGGCAACTGTCAGGTTTGATCGAAATGGTCTGGTGGATGGCGAAGCGTTCGTCCTGCTTCTCGCTCACCGGCGCGCGGTGATCGAGCGAACCCTCGCGCTCCTGGATCTCGGTGCCGAGCGTGCCGCCCAACGCCACGTTCAGTTCCTGGATGCCGCGGCAGATGGCGAGCAGTGGCACGCCGCGTTCGATCGCCCGGCGGATCAGCGGCAGCGTCGTGGCGTCGCGCGCCGGATCATAGGGGCCATTGGCTTCACTGGCGTCGCCGCCATAAAGCGAGGGATGCACATTGGATTTCGAGCCGGTGACCATGACGCCGTCGACCGACGACAGGAGTTCGTCGAAATCGAGCCGGTCGCCGAACGATGGCACCAGCACCGGGAACACGCCGGCGCCGGCGATCGCCGCTTCCAGATATTGTTGTGGGGCGGCATGCCAGGTGTAGTTGTCGAACTGACGGACGTCGGTCGATATGGCGACGAGCGGCTGATGCATTTTGGCTCTATGTTCCATCGGGGCAAGGGATACCTGCCTTCAAAATAGGCGATCCCACGTTATTTTTCCATGCCAAGTTTCGGCGTGTCGCATGGGCCACGAAACGGCCTGTTAGACTATAGTTGCAGTGCAGCCGGGCTTCGCCGTCAAATCGGGCCGGCCTGCTGGACTCGACTTCTTGCCTGTGTATTGTCTCGAACGAACCGACACGGAAACCGAGGATTTTCTGACGTCGGCCTGTTGATCCAAAAGGGAGGAACTTCATGGATCGTCGTTCATTCATTCGCAAGGCCGGTGTCACCGGCGTCGGTGCCGCGGCGGCGGCGGCCACGCTGGCGGCGCCTGCAATCGCCCAGTCCAATCCCAAGGTGACATGGCGGCTGGCGTCGTCCTTCCCGAAGTCGCTCGACACCATCTATGGCGGCGCCGAGGTGTTCTCGAAGATGCTGTCGGAAGCCACCGACGGCAATTTCCAGATCCAGGTTTTTGCTGCCGGTGAGCTGGTACCTGGCCTGCAGGCCGCCGACGCCACCACAGCCGGCACGGTCGAGGCCTGCCATACGGTGGCATATTATTACTGGGGCAAGGACCCGACATGGGCGCTCGGTGCGGCGGTTCCCTTTTTGCTCAACGCACGCGGCATGAATGCCTGGCATTACCATGGCGGCGGCATCGACCTGTTCAACGAGTTTCTCGCCACGCAGGGTCTTTTCGGCCTGCCGGGCGGCAACACCGGCGTGCAGATGGGTGGCTGGTTCCGAAAGGAAATCAACACGGTGGCCGACCTTTCCGGCCTCAAGATGCGAATCGGCGGTTTTGCCGGCAAGGTGGTGCAGAAACTCGGCGTCGTGCCGCAGCAGATCGCCGGCGGCGACATCTATCCGGCGTTGGAAAAAGGCACCATCGACGCGGCCGAATGGGTGGGCCCCTATGACGACGAGAAGCTCGGCTTCTACAAGGTGGCGCCCTATTATTACTATCCCGGCTGGTGGGAGGGCGGCCCGACCGTCCACCTGATGTTCAACAAGGCGAAGTACGAAGAGCTTTCGCCGACGTACAAGTCGCTGCTGCACACTGCCGCGCAGGCGGCCGACGCCAACATGCTGCAGAAATACGATTATCTGAACCCTGCGGCGGTGAAGCGGCTGGTGGCCGGCGGCGCGAAACTGCGCCCGTTCAGCCAGGAGATCATGGCCGCCTGCTTCGAAAAGGCCAACGAGGTCTATACCGAAATGGAAGCCTCCAACGCCCCGTTCAAGAAGATCTGGGAATCGATCAAGGGCTTCCGCAAGGAGCATTATCTCTGGGCACAGGTGGCCGAATACAATTACGACACCTTCATGATGGTCCAGCAGCGCAACGGCAAGCTGTAGCCGGCCGGACTTCTGCTCAAAAGCTCTCTGGGCGGACCCCGCTCAGGGAGCTTTTCTGTATATGCCGGGAGGCGAAGCCGGCGGTTCAGCCGCGGCGCGGCACCACCAGAACCTTGACCTCGCCGGGCGCCGGCGGATTGGCGATCACCGCTGGCGCTTCTTCAAGCGACACCGGCCTGGAGATCAGCCTGTCGATCTCGACCGCACCGGAAGCGATGAGTTCGGCGGCGCGGCGATGGGTGTAGGGATTGAGGAAGGAACCGAGCACCTTCAGTTCCCGGAACAACAGGTCGAACGGCTCGAATTCCGCTTTCATGCCTTGCGGCGTCACGCCGACAGTGACGACCGTGCCGCCGGCTCGGGCCAGCCGCATGGACTGCTCGACGGTCTCTCGCACGCCGGCGCATTCGAAGACGACGTCGACGCCACCTGGCGCCAGACCGGCCGGTCCGGCGATCGCATCGATGACATCGGTGGCTGTCGGATCGATCGTCGCTGTCGCGCCGAGGTCCTCGGCGAGGGCGCGCCGCGAAGCCTGCCTGGTCGACAGAATGATGGTCGTGGCTCCCGCCAGTCTTGCCAGCTGCACGGTGAGCAGGCCGATCACGCCGCCGCCAAGCACGACCACCGAGCTGCCCGGTTTGATACCGGCAAGGTCGACGCCGTGCAGGCAACAGCCGAGCGGCTCGCAGAAGGCACCGTGCAGGGGGTTCAGGCCTGCAGGCAGCACGAAAGCCTGTTTCTGCGGCAAGGCAAGATAGTCGGCAAAGCCGCCGTCGCGATGAATGCCGATCGCGCACAGATTGGTGCAGAGATTGACTTGTCCCGCGTGACAGTGCGCGCAGCGCCCGCAGGCTATGTTGGGGTCGCCGGTAACACGATCGCCGATGGCAAAACCCGAGACCGATGTTCCGATCGCCTCGACGATGCCGGAAAACTCATGGCCGGGCGTCACCGGTGGCGTGCAAGGAAATTCACCGTGAAACAGATGCCGGTCCGTGCCGCAGACGCCGCAGGCTTCGATGCGCACCAGTAGCTCATCCGCACCGATGTCAGGCATGTCGACGTCGCGCAGCGTGATGTCGCCCACTGCTTCCAGCCGCACCGCTTTCATGGTCTTGACCATGCCGGTTCAGTTGAAGCTTGGCGGTTGCGACAGGTCGGGCTGTGGCGCTGCCGGCTTTGCCGGTGTCGGATCGCCGAAACTGGGCGGTTGCGAAAGGTCAGGAGCGGCCGGCGCCGTGGCGCCACCAGCGGGCGCCGCTCCATCCGCCGGCGGCGTGCCCAGCGGCGACAGGCCGGGCACCTCCGGTACCTTGTAGTCGATGGTGCCCGGATCGACGGTCGTTCCCTTGTAGTGCATCACCATTTGCGGGAAGGCGATGGTCAGCCCGATCATGATCACCTGGATGCAGACAAAGGGCACCGCGCCCCAATAGATCTGGCCGGTCGTCACCGGCGCGATTTGTTTGCCGGTGAGACGATCGAGATAGGGCACGCGCGCGGCCACCGAACGCAGATAGAACAGCGCGAAGCCGAAGGGCGGGTGCATGAAGCTGGTCTGCATGTTGACGCCCAGGAGCACGCCGAACCAGATCAGGTCGATACCGAGCTTGTCGGCGGCGGGCGCCAGCAGCGGTACGATGATGAACGCCAGTTCGAAGAAATCGAGGAAGAAGGCGAGGAAGAAGACGAGCATGTTGACGCCGATCAGGAAGCCGACCTCGCCGCCCGGCAGCGACGTCAAAAGGTGCTCGACCCAGATGTGGCCGTTGACGCCGTAGAAGGTCAGCGAGAACACCCGTGCGCCGATCAGGATGAACAGCACGAAGGACGACAGCCTTGTCGTCGAGGCCAGTGCCTGCTTAACGACGTCAAGCGACAAGCGCCCCTTGGCCGCCGCCATGAACAAGGCGCCGACCGAGCCCATGGCGCCGCCTTCGGTCGGCGTGGCGATGCCCAGGAAGATGGTGCCCAGCACCAGGAAGATCAGCGCCAGTGGCGGGATCAGCACGATGATCACCTGCTGCGCGAGCCTGGACATCATGTTGAAGTTCAGGCGCTTGTCGGCAATGGCGACGATGTAGATGAACAGCACCCCGGCAGTCGCGCCAAGAATGTCGGCATTGTCGCCATGCGCCGGCGCCAGATAACGATATGCCGCGTAGGAAACCGCCGATGTGACCAGCAAAGCCACCAGCAGCGACATCACGCCATGGCCAAGTGTACGGGCCTCGAGCGGCAGCGCCGGCATCGAGTTCGGCCGGATGATCGACATGATCAGGATATAGGACATATAGAGGCCGGTGAGCACGAGGCCCGGGATCAACGCGCCCGCGTACATATCGCCGACCGAGCGGCCGAGCTGGTCGGCAAGCACGATCAGCACCAGCGACGGCGGGATGATCTGGGCAAGCGTGCCGGAGGCGGCAATGACACCGGATGCGAGCCGGCGGTCATAGCCATAGCGCAGCATGATCGGCAGCGAGATCAGGCCCATGGCGATGACGGAAGCCGCCACCACGCCGGTGGTCGCCGCCAAAAGCGCGCCGACGAAGATCACCGCATAGGCGAGGCCGCCGCGGATTGGCCCGAACAGTTGGCCGATCGTGTCGAGCAGGTCTTCGGCCATGCCCGATCGCTCGAGCACGATGCCCATGAAGGTGAAGAACGGGATGGCCAGCAGCGTGTCGTTCGACATCACCCGGCTGCCGTAGAAATTATCCGGCAATGCGTGCAGGAGCGGCCAGGCGAGGTTGATCGATCCTCCGGAATAGGGAGACAGCAGCACACCGATGAAGAAGAACATCAAGCCGTTGGCGGCCAAGGAAAAAGCGACGGGGTAGCCGATCAGCAGGAAGATGATCAGCGAAGCGAACATGATCGGCGCCATGTTCTGCGCGATGAACTCCATCACGAACGCACCTCGTCGGCCAGCGCCTTGGCTTCGAGTTCGGCCTGCTCATGCACCGATATGAAGGGATTGGGGTCGTCCATGTCTCCGCGCATGATGGCGATCTTCTTGATGATCTCGGAGATGCCCTGCAGCGCCAGCAGGAAAAACCCGACGAGCAGGATGGCCTTGGCGGGCCAGATGATCAGGCCGCCGGAATTGTTGGACATCTCGCCGCTGCGAAACGACAGCGACACATAAGGAACGAAATAGATCACCATCAGCGTCACGAACGGCATCAGAAAAAAGACATGCCCGAAAAGGTCGATCCAGTGCTGCACGCGGCGTGGAAACAGGCCGTAGACGACGTCGATGCGGATATGTTCGTTCTGCTTCAGCGTATAGGCGGCGGCCAGCATGAAGGCGGCGCCGAACAGATACCATTGCAGCTCGAGCCAAGCGTTCGACGATATGTCGAACACCTTGCGGATAATGGCGTTGGCGGCGCTCACCAGGATCGCCAGCAGGATCAGCCACGATATCCATTTGCCGATGAACTCGTTGGCGCGATCAATAGTCCTGGATAGAGCGAGAAGCCCTGCCATGCATTCCTCCCTTGTACCGGAGGCGTGCCGGCTTCCCCCTTTTTGTCCGTCACGCCACGTGGTCCAACGGTATGCCGCGCGTGGACTGACGGGTCAACAAGGATAGAGGCAGCGAATATCATCGCATGGCAGACAGTGCCCAATACCGGCGATCTGCCCTCGCGTCATGCAACCAAAGTCTGACGTTTTCAGGCGATTTTGCCGGTGTCGCGGCCGGCGCCGATCAGGATCAGCGTCGTGACCAGGAACAGGTACATCCACGCGTCGCGCCACTCGACCGGGAAATAGCCGGCCCACAGCGATTCGGCCATGCCGAAGACGGCCGCGCCGAGCGCCGCGCGCGGTGGCGAGAGATAGCCGCCGACCGCCGTCACGAACAGGATCTTCAGTCCGTAGACGAGGCCCGACCCGAAGCTGACATTGCCGTAATAGAGCCCGGCCATGACGCCGGCCAGCGCGGCGCAGAAGCCGCCGAACAGCACCGCGTGCCGGAACACCGCGCGTACGTCGACGCCGCACATCGCGGCAGCCTTGGGGTCGTCGGAGACGGCGCGCCAGCACCGTCCGAAGCTCGACCGGGCAAAAGCCCAGCTTGCCAGCGCGATTGCCGCCACCACCACGGCGCAGTCGATAAGCTGGATGAGCGTCAGCGTTGCCTTGAAGGTCGCGCCCTGCGCGAAAACGATGGGCTCCGCCAGCATCGGCGGCAGCCACAGATCATGCGTGTCGGCGGCGATGCGGCTCGCTTCGGACAGCAGCAGCAGGATGCCGAGAGTCGTCACCACGATTGCATTGGGCGTGCGGTCGGCCAACGGTTCGAAGACACTGCGCGACAGCACGTGGCTGATCAGCGCGGCATAGAGGAACGCAGCGACGACGCCGAGCGCCACCGCCGCCAGCAGCGTCAGCCACAGCACCTGATAGCCGAAGGCCGCGGTCAGGATCATGGTCTGGCCGCAAAAGGCGAACAACGCGCCATAGGCGAGATTGGTGCGGTGCAGGATGCCGTTGGTCAGCACATAGCCAAAGGCGAGCAACGCATACAGCGCGCCCGAATGCAGCCCGTTCAGCACCTGCTGGAAGAAATAGAGCATGCAAAACCTCGAAGCATGCCGCCCAAAAGTGCGAAGCGGTCCTGGCCAACAGCATGCTCAAAAGGCTGCGGAGACCACCGCATCCGGAGTGAGGTTGCATCGCTGAATCTAACTTGTCAAATACGATTTATCGGTTAGATTTTGGCCATGACGGTATCATGGACCCCGCACCGCTTCACCGGCGGCCTGCTTGCGCTCGACACGGCGAACACCGTCGTGCTGCGCGGCGATCCGGGGCGGACGTTCGACCGCTTCGAAGATCCGGCCGAGATTGCCCGCTTCGCCGACGCGGCGAGCCGCTTTCGCGCCGCCGAGCTTGGCGAAAGGCCGCTGGCGGTATCCTCAGCGGTGGCGATCGCACCCGTCGTGCTGTCGATCCGCGAGGCGACGGACCGGCTGTTTCGTGGAGCGGTGTCGAAGGGCGCGGTCGCCACCGCTGATCTGCCCGGATTCCTGAGCGCCTGCGCCGAGGGTCTGGCCGGCAGCCGGACCGAGATCGGTGTGCCGGGAAGGCCGTTCGGTGATCCCCTGACGCCGATCGCCTTCGAGGCGGCGCTGGCGGTTTCGGCGCTATCGCTTCTGCGCGACGATACCGTCGCAAGGCTCAGGATCTGTCCCAACTGCACCTGGCTGTTCGTCGACAGAAGCCGCAATTCCAGCCGCCTGTGGTGCGACATGGCGGTGTGCGGCAACCGTCAGAAGGCAAGCCGTCACTATCGCCGCCGTCGCATGGCGGAAAATGAGGTCAAGAATGCGTAGCGGCCTTTCCCGTTCGATCCTTGTTGGCGCGGCGCTCATCGTGGCCGTTGCGCTCGGCGCCTGCCGCGACACCGGCGACGCCGAAGGCAAGCTGTTCGAGGTTTCCGGCAAGATATTCGTTTTCAACTACCGCCTCGCCAGGGCGACTTATGTGGTGGCCCTGCGGCCGCTGAAGCCGATGGGAGAGGGCCAGGTGGCGGTCGCCAGCTTCCAGGATCCCGCCGGCGGCGCACCTCTGGTGGTCGAGCAGAAGGTCTGGCCGAAGCTCGACAAGGTGACGCTGGAGAGCCCGGCACTGACCTGCGTCGTCAAGAACAAGCCCTATGCGATTGCCATCAGCATCAAGGGCGCCGACGGCGCGGTCCTGCAGAAGATCGACACCACGCTGATGTCGACGGAAGACCAGTCGATCCTGCCCGACCGGCCGCTGGTCATCGACCAGCTCTACACCGCCAATCCCGATCTCGTCGGCCATCCCGACGGCAAGCTGCCGGGCGAGCCGAAGCCAGATTGCTCGAAAGGCGGCTGACGCGTCGCGGCCGCCCGCGCCGCAGCTGTAATGTTCATGCGCCGGGCAATGTCCGCGGATCGGTTTCATACTCGATTCAGGATGGCCGCGGACTGTTCGTTGCGCGTTGCCTGGCATCTGCGATTTTGTTTGACCTGCCTTGCAAGGGGAGAAAGGATGCGTCATCCGACCCCGACGTTGGCTGCCTGCCCCGCGTGGCCTCCGCAGAGGAAATGCCTGATGACGCTGCACGACGTCGCGCTCGACGACAAGTTCGATCTCGCAAAGGAGCGCATCTTCCTGTCCGGCGCGCAGGCGGTCATTCGCATGCTCTTGATGCAGCGCGAGCGCGACCGTCGCGCCGGCTTGAACACGGCCGGCTTCGTCTCCGGCTATCGCGGTTCGCCGCTCGGCGGCCTCGACATGCAGCTGTGGAAGGCGAAGAAACAGCTCGCCCAGGCTGACATCGTCTTCCAGCCGGGTCTCAACGAGGAGCTTGCCGCCACCGCCTGCTGGGGGGCGCAGCAGACGGAGCTGCTGGGCGAGGGCACTCATGACGGCGTCTTTTCGGTCTGGTACGGCAAGGGACCGGGCGTCGACCGCTCAGGCGATGTGTTCCGCCACGCCAACCTCGCCGGATCGTCGAAGCATGGCGGCGTGCTTGCGCTGATGGGCGACGACCATATGGCCGAATCCTCGACCAACGCGCACGCCACCGAATTCCTGTTCGTCGACACGATGGTGCCGATCCTCAACCCGGCCGGTGTCCAGGAGATCATCGACTACGGGCTCTACGGTTTCGCCATGTCGCGCTTTGCCGGCACGTGGGCGGCGATCAAATGCGTCAAGGACAACATCGAATCGACCGCCTCGGTCGATGCCGCGCTCGAGCGGCTGAACATCGTCGTGCCGGAGTTCGACATGCCGCCTGGCGGTCTCAACATCCGCCACGAGATCGACATGCTCGGCCAAGAAGAGCGGCTGCATGAACACAAGCGCGCCGCGGCCTCCGCCTTCATCCTTGCCAATGGGCTGAACCGCATCGTCTATTCGGGGGGCCGCAACCCGAAGATCGGCATCATCACGCTCGGCAAGAGCTATCTCGACGTTCGCCAGGCGCTGGAGGATATCGGCATCGACGAAGCGGCCGCCAACCGCATCGGGGTGCGGCTGTTCAAGGTCGGCTGCCCCTGGCCGCTCGACCTGCATCACATCGCCGGTTTCGCCAGCGGCCTCGACACCATCGTCGTCGTCGAGGAGAAGCGCTCGCTGATTGAGGTACAGTTGCGCGAAAGCCTTTATGGCACTGCCACCCAACCGGTCATTATCGGCAAGAAGGACGAGCGCGGCGACTGGCTGTTTCCGGCCAAAGGCGCGCTCGATCCCAACGAGATCGCCATCGCGCTTGGCGAGAGGATCGTCAGGACCATCGGCCCGTCCGAAGAGATTTCGGCGCGGGTGGCAAAACTGCGCCAGTTCCAGGCAATGCTCACCGAGGCCACCGACATCGGCTCGCGCACGCCGTTCTTCTGTTCCGGTTGCCCGCACAATTCGTCCACCAAGGTGCCGGACGGCTCGATCGCCGCGGCCGGCATCGGCTGCCACTTCATGGCGCTGTGGATGGACCGCAACACAGTCGGCTTCACGGCCATGGGCGGCGAGGGCGCGCAATGGGTAGGCCAGGCGCCGTTCTCCAAGCGCGAGCACATCTTCCAGAATCTTGGCGACGGCACCTACAACCATTCCGGTACGCTGGCGATCCGCTTCGCGCTGTCGAGCGATGCCAACATCACCTACAAGATCCTCTACAACGACGCGGTCGCCATGACCGGCGGCCAGCCGCACGAAGGCGGCCTGACCGTCGATATGATTGCCAGGCAGGTGCGGGCCGAGGGTGTCGACCGCATTGCCATCGTCACGGATGAGCCGGACAAATATGCTGGCAAAGCCGAATTCCCGGCCGGCGCCACTATCCATCACCGCGACGACCTCGATCTCGTCCAGCGCGAGCTGCGCGACGTCAAGGGCGTTTCGGTCTTGCTCTACGACCAGACCTGCGCCGCCGAAAAACGCCGCCGCCGCAAGCGCGGCACATTCCCCGATCCCGACAAGCGCGTCTTCATCAACGAACTGGTCTGCGAAGGCTGCGGCGATTGCGGCGTACAGTCGAACTGCGTCTCGATCCAGCCGGTCGAGACCGAATTCGGCCGCAAGCGCAAGATCGACCAGTCGAGCTGCAACAAGGATTTCTCCTGCGTCAACGGCTTCTGCCCGTCCTTCGTCACTGTGCACGGCGCCAAGATCCGCAAGGCCGAGGGCCTGGCCGGCAAGGCCGATCCGCTGGAAGGCGTGCCCGTTCCGGCGCAATTCCCGCTTGGCGAGCAGGGCTGGGCGGCGATCATCGACGGCGTCGGCGGCACCGGCGTCGTCACCGTCGGTGCGGTGCTAGGCATGGCGGCGCATCTTGAGGGCAAGGGCTGCGGCATGATCGACATGGCCGGCCTCGCCCAGAAGGGTGGCTCGGTGTTCACCCATGTCCGCATCGCTCGTACCCCGGACGACATCCATGCAATCCGCGTTTCGGCGGGGAAGGCCGATCTCGTGCTTGGCTGCGATCTCGTCGTGTCGGGCGCCAAGAAGGTGCTGACCGCGGTGCGCGAGGGCCACACCATCTTCGTCGCCAACACCGCCGAGATCATGCCCGGCGAATTCGCCCGCTCGGCCGATTTTTCGTTGCCGATAGAGCGGCTGAAAAAGGCGATCCGCGCGGCTGCGGGCGACGACAAGGCACATTTCTTCGATGCCACCCGCACTGCCACGGCACTTTTCGGCAATTCGCTCGGCGCCAACATGTTCATGCTTGGCTTTGCCTTCCAGCACAGCGGCCTGCCGCTGTCCGCCGAGGCGGTCGAGAAGGCGATCGAGCTCAATGGCGAAGCCGTGGCGATGAACATCGCCGCCTTCCGCTGGGGCCGTCGCGCTGCCCATCAGCCGGATTTCGTGCGCGGGCTGGTTGCCCAGCCGGGTCCGACCGCGGCTGGAAAGGCAGGCCAGGCCACGGACACCGCCGAGACGCTGGACGACATCATTGCCCGCCGCGTCGCCTTCCTGACCGCCTATCAGAACGCCGCCTATGGCAGGCGTTATGCCGGAAAACTGGCCGCGTTGCGCGCCGCCGAAGCGAAGGCCGTACCTGGTTCGACCGCGGTGTCGCAGGCTGCCGCCAGGAACCTGTTCAAGCTGATGGCGATCAAGGACGAATACGAGGTGGCGCGTCTTTACACGGACGGCTCTTTCGCCGCCGAACTGGGCAAGCAGTTCCAGAGCTACGAAAGGCTCGAATTCCACCTCGCTCCGCCGATCATGGGCCGTCGCGGCAATGACGGAAGCCCGCGGAAATCGAGCTTCGGCCCGTGGATGATGAAGGGTTTTCGCGTGCTGGCGGCGATGAAGGGCCTGCGCGGCACTGCCTTCGACCTGTTCGGCTACACCGCCGAACGGCGCATGGAGCGGCAGCTGCTGGCGCGGTACGAGGCGGATCTGGAGCTCATCGCCGGATCGTTGGCCCCAGCCAGGGTCGATGCGGCGGTTGCGCTGGCCTCGGTGCCTGCCCTCATCCGCGGCTATGGCCACGTCCGTCAAGCCAGCGCGCAAAAGGCCGCCGGCGAGCGCCAAAGGCTGCTCGAACGCCTGTCGAGTACGCCGGCGCGGCCCGAACTTCAGGCCGCCGAATGATCGATACGCCTTGTTTACCTGAACGACAGTTTCCTTGCTTTCCGCTGCGTCACCCGGCTTGACGGCAGGAGCGCGAGGGTCTCTCTAAATCTTTCTTAAGGCGGATGTGGCACTGCTTGGCTCCCCAGGGTTGGGATTCAGGCGTTGAATCTGCGAAAAAAGAACGAGATCCCGGTCGACGTCTATATTCCGTTCGTGGAAACCCTGTTTCGCGACGGGCTGACACTTTCGATCGGCATTCTCGCGCAGACTTTCCTGATCGGCCTGGTCTGGTGGAAGAGCGGCGATCCGCGGTATTTGCTGGTCGCGATCTCGATGGTTCTCGTCGGTGTGTTCCGCATGAGAAACTTTCGAAAATACAACAGCATGCCGTCGCCGACGACCTGGGAAGAGGCGCACAAGCGTGAGAATGACTACATTCTCTATGGCTCCCTGCATGGCTTGACGCTTGGCGCTTTCTGCCTGCTCGGCATCTATTTCGCGCGCGATGGTTTCGCCGAAATCGCCTCCGTTTGCCTGACGCTCGCGACGGCGACCTCCATCGCCGGCCGCAACTACGGCTCGCCGCGCATGGTCACCATCCTGACCATTGCCTTGACCTGGCCGATCTCGCTTGGCTTCCTGCTGCGCGGCGACATCTACCATGTCCTCCTCGGGCTCCTGTCGGCGCCGTTCCTGTTCGCCATCCGGAAATTCGCCAACACCGTACGCGATGTGCTTTTTGCGGCCGTCTCGGAAGAGAAGAAGGCCAACCGCATTGCCCAGCGCTTCAACCGGGCGCTCAACACCATGTCGCACGGCCTTGTCATGCTCGGTCCGGACGGCCGCGTCGCGGTGGCCAATGCCGAGGCCGCGCATCTGATGTCGCTCAAGTCGCCCGACGCGCTGCTCGGACGGTCGATCCACGGTCTGTTGATGCGCGGTGTCGCCGGCGGCATGCTGGCGCCCAAGGATTGCCGCTACATCGAGGCGCAGCTGACGCGTGCGCTGCGTGAGGGTCGCGACCGCAAGGTGCTGGTTTCCCTCGCCAACGGCCAGCATTACGAGTTCTCGGCTCGCGAAGGCAGCCAGGAACTGGGCGTCATCACCTTCGAGGACGTCACCGCCCGTGTCGAGGCGGAAGACAAGATCCGCTTCATGGCACGCTACGACAATCTCACCGGCCTGCCCAACCGGGCCTATTTCCATGAATTGGTGGGCGAGGCCATGGCGTCCGGCGATCGCGACCGTCTCTGCGGCCTTGCGGTGCTCGATCTCGACGATTTCAAGAGCGTCAACGACACGCTTGGCCATCCGATCGGCGACGGCTTGATCTATGCCGTTGCCGAGCGGCTTGGCGCCATTGCCAAGCAAGATATCACGGTCAGCCGTTTCGGTGGCGACGAGTTCATGATCTTCTTCGACCGCGTCGAGGATGAGAGCCATCTGACCAGCCAGCTCGACGAGATTTTCGCCGGCCTGCAAGGGGAAGTCGACGTCGCCGGTCACGGGCTGCGCATTCAGGCCAGCGGCGGCGCGGTGCTGTCACGGGTCAAGGATACCGATGTCGACGCCATGATCGTGAAGGCGGACCTGGCGCTCTACAAGGCCAAGGAACTCGGCAAGAACAGCTGGCGATTGTTCGAAGCTTCGATGGATGCCGCCTTCCGCAACCGTCAGCTGATGAAGGCGGATCTGCGCACCGCGGTAGAGGGCAAGAGCCTGCGGGTGGTCTATCAGCCGATCGTGGCGATGAGCACAATGCGTATCGCCAGTTGCGAGGCGCTGTGCCGGTGGGATCATCCAGATCTCGGGCCAATCTCGCCCAGCATCTTCATTCCGCTGGCCGAGGAAATGGGCATCATTTCCGAGATCAGCACCTTCGTGCTGCAGGCAGCCTGCGCCGAATGCGCCAAATGGCCCGACCAGACCAGCGTCTCGGTCAATCTCTCGGCCAAGGATTTCCGCAGCCGCGATGTCATCCAGAAGGTTCGCGATGCGTTGGCCGGCTCCGGCCTCGCCGCCAGTAGGCTCGAGATCGAGGTCACCGAAACGGCGCTGCTCGATGACAAGTCGCTGACGCGCCAGTATATTGAGGAGCTGAAGCAGCTTGGCGTGCGCATCGCGCTCGACGATTTCGGCACCGGCTATTCGAGCCTGAGCTACCTGCACAAGCTGCCGCTCGACAAGATCAAGATCGACCGCTCTTTCCTGATGGACGTCACCCAGAATCCCCGTTCGCTCGAGCTGCTCAAGGGTATCGTCAACCTGTCGCGGCCGCTGGGGCTTTCGGTGACCGTCGAAGGGGTCGAGACCTTCGAGCAGCTCAAGATCCTGGCGCTGCAGGTCAAGCCTGATCTTGTCCAGGGGTTCCTGTTCGGTTCGGCGCTCAGCGCTTCCGGCATCGAGACGATGTCGAACACGGTATGGCCCTTCGCCAAGGATATCAGGACCGCCAAAAAGGCGGTACGCCGCTGATTTGCGGCGCCTGGCGCATGGTGCCCGGGCACTGAGAGCCCATCCCTGTTTCCATCAGGATTGAACAGGCGCCCAGGCTTTAGGCATTCACTGCATTCGAGGTTTCTTTGCACATCGCGGGCCATGCCAGAATTTCAGCCGCTTCCCGTCATGTTCGAGACACGCTCTTTCCCCGTCGCGACGCAGAAAACGAAGAAAACCACCAATTTTAGTTTTATTTTAGCAATCGTTAACCTTAACGACTGGTAAACGGGCTGCTTCCTGTTTTCATCTTTTACATCCCAAGACCCTGTCGTAGTGTCGGATCGCGGCGGCAATGTACGGGGATTGAGTTGATGATTGTGCAGTTGAGTTCGCTTCGTCCGGTGACGGGCGAGGACGGGAAGGACGCCGCCGACACCATGTCCAGCTTCGCCCGCAACGTTTCGGCGATGCTTGAGCGGACAGAGTACCGCCGCTGCGACAAGGGCGAAGATCTCGAGGACATCTACCGCCTGCGCTACAAGTCATATCGCTCGAACGATATGGTGCCCGACAACGAAAACCATACCATTCACGATGAGCTCGACGAGGCACCGAATGTGTACCGCTTCGGGGTCTATATCGACCAGGAACTCGTCAGCACGCTGCGTATCCATCACGTCACCTTGGCCACGCCGATGTCGCCTTCCACCAAGGCCTTTGGCGACATCGTCATGCCGATGCTTCGTGACGGGCTGAGCTTCATCTGTCCCAGCCGGTTTGCGTCCGATCCCGAATGGTCGCGCGTCTACCCGCAGATTCCCTACCTGACGCTGCGGCTGGCCGGCATGGCGTGCTTCCATTTCAACGCGCCCTACTGCCTGTCGACCATTCGCGAGGATCACGCCGGCTTCTACAAGCGTATCTACTACTCGGAGAAGATCAGCGAGTCGCGCGCCTATCCGGGCGTTTTCAACAAGGTCGTGCTCTACCGCGCCGACGTCAACGCAATCCGCGAGCGGTCCTTCTCACGGTTCCCGTTCTTCCGCTCGACGCCAATGGAGCAGCGCATGCTGTTCGATACGCCGCATGTCGGGGAACTCGCGCCGCTGACCATCCTGCCGACGGCAAAATACTATCACGAAGCCGCCTGATACGGCAGGGATCCACACGATTTTGCAGGGCCGACAGGA
>NZ_RZQE01000300.1:0-7488 GCF_004022955.1 Mesorhizobium sp. M7A.F.Ca.US.002.01.1.1
GCGATGGCCAGCCAACGCCGCCAGCCGACAGTCTCGCCAAAGACAAGTGCCGCTCCCATCGTCACCGCCAGCGGCAGCGCCTGCAGCACCGCCGAAACATTGGCGATCGGCAGATGGGCGAGGGCGACGAGGAAACTCACCGTTGCGCCGGCCTCGCTGATCACGCGCAAGGCGACCAGAGGCTGCAGCATCGAGCCCGGGTGGGCGAGAGCGCCGCGCTGCCAGGCCAGCAGGCCGACGAAAAGCGAAGCGAAAGCCCCACGGATCAACATGACCTGCGCCATGTTCATCGATTGCGACGAGTATTTGGTTATGGCGTCGTTGAGGGTGAAGCCGGCCATCGCCACCATCATGAACAATGCGCCGCGAAGATTTGGAGACAGGGGCAAGACGGCTACCGGTTCTGCTAATACATATCGCCCAAAAGTGACCTCGGTTTGGGGAAACGACATGCATAAGAAACAAAGACCTGAAGCGCGTGGCTGAATCCGTTCAAACGCGACGCGCTTCAGGCAGCAAGCCTGTAACAGTCGGGCATGAAACAGCAACAGCAAAGGACTGGGCCACAGCCTTGTTTGTGGCCCTGAATATCGCCTGCGATGGCGAACTTACTTCTTCGGCGTAAGCACCTCGGTGCCATTGCCTTCCTTGCCGGCGATCGTCCAAAGACCGTGCAGCGAACCGTCCGCCGCCACCTTGTAGACGACGAGGCCAATGTCCTTGTCCATGACATAGCCGGCGGAGAAGGCATCATCGTTGCGCATGCAGATGCCGTCGGAAGATGAGCCACCAGTTTCCCAATGGATCGCGCAGGTCGTCCCGCTGGTCAGCGTGATGGTGGCTTCGCCGCCATAGGCCGAGCCTTCGAAGTTGGTGCCGGCGACCGTATAGGTGCCGCCGATCGACTGCGCCGCCGCGGGCACGGCCGCGAGGCCAAGCAGTGCCAGAGAAAGAACGAGTTTGCGCATGGTGTATCCCCCTGTGAGCGAAGAGCAGCTTCCAGGGGAAGGCTAGGCTGGAACAGACTGGCCGTAAATCCGGCTGCGGTTCGCGAACAAGACTTTTTCTGGGGTGTGGTTCGAAACCGTCATGGCCCCTTGAGACTGCCGGCGATGGCGCCGACCAGCGGATCGTATTTCGACTTCAGCGCCGGCGGGTAGTCGACCCAGACCGTACGGATGATACCGTCTTTCCCAAACAGACGTCGCTCGTAGAATATCTTTCCATCCCTCAGGCCCGACAGCACGGCCCAGTCCTTTCCGGCCTTGCTGTAGGTGATCTTGTAGCCCGGCTCCTTGCTCGCCTTCTCCGCCGCGACAAAGCCTTTCGGCGTGTCGTCGTCGACGTTGAGGATGCCCGAGCAGATCAGGCTGGCGCCATCGGCGCTCAGCCATTGCTGTCCGTCGCCATTGTCGGGCTCCGGCTGGCGATCGGTGAAGACGTCGTCGGGAAAGGTGCAGACAGTGCCGAAGCGATCGTTCACATAGGTGAATGGCGCGGCGACCGCACTGGTTGCTGCCATTGTCGCAATGACCAGGAATGAAGAGTGCAGCCGCATGCTCGCCTCGAAGTCATGATCCCGAAGCGATATTGCATAAATTTCACGGAAAGATCAGCCGCCAGTGACGCTCATGTGGCGCGACACCGATGGGCGGCTGGTGCGGCGGTCGATGATGAAGTCATGGCCCTTGGGCTTGCGGCCGATGGCTTCGTCTATTGCTTCGGCGACCAGCTCGTTGCCTTCCGAGGCGCGCAAGGGCGCGCGCAGATCGGCGGCATCTTCCTGGCCGAGACACATGTAGAGGGTGCCGGTGCAGGTCAGCCGGACGCGGTTGCAGCTCTCACAGAAATTATGCGTCATCGGCGTGATGAAGCCGAGCCGTCCGCCGGTCTCGGCGACCTGGACGTAGCGCGCCGGGCCGCCGGTCTTGAAGGGAATGTCGGTCAGCGTGAACTGGCGTTCGAGCGACGCGCGCAGCAGCGACAGCGGCAGGTACTGGTCGGTGCGGTCGGCGTCGATCTCGCCCATCGGCATGGTTTCGATGACCGTCAGGTCCATGCCGCGGCCATGCGCCCAGCGCATCATGTCGGGCAGCTCGGCGTCGTTGAAATCCTTCAGCGCCACCGCATTGAGCTTGACTTTCAGTCCGGCCGCCTGCGCGGCATCGATGCCTTGCATGACCTTGTCGAGATGGCCCCAGCGGGTGATCTTGTGGAATTTGTCGGCATCGAGCGTATCGAGCGACACGTTGATGCGCCTGACGCCGCAATCGGCGAGTTCGGCGGCAAAGCGCGACAGCTGCGAGCCGTTGGTGGTCAGCGTCAGTTCTTCCAGCGCGCCGCTTTCGAGATGCCGCGACAGCTGGCGCACCAGATGCATGATGTTCTTGCGCACCAGCGGCTCACCGCCGGTCAGCCGCAATCGCCTGACGCCCTTTTCGATGAAAACCGTGCACAGCCGGTCGAGCTCTTCCAGCGACAGCAGGTCCTTCTTCGGCAGGAAGGCCATGTCCTCGGCCATGCAATAGGTGCAGCGGAAATCGCAGCGGTCGGTAACCGACACGCGGAGATAGCTGATCGTGCGACCGAAAGGATCAATCATGTCCATGCTTCAAGCGCTTCCCGTGGCCGTGAACGGCTTCGTTATATACCGCTATGTGATACGATCCGGCCTGCTGTTCAAGATAGCGCCTCTCGATCTTTGGTAACATCTCTCAGCCGACATCGCATGTCGGTCGGTCTCATCAGACCTTTTCCCGTTTGGCGAAGCGGCGTAGGGAAGGGCGGATGACACGGGATCGAACAGCATGACCGCACCGAAAGAACTCAGGGTTTCCAAGGACCGCAAACTTCTGTCCGTCACCTTTCCCGACCACCATCCGTTCGAACTGCCGGCGGAACTGCTGCGCGTCGCCTCGCCATCGGCCGAAGTGCAGGGCCATTCGCCGGATCAGCGGGTGACGGTCCCCGGCAAGCGCAATGTGGCGATCCTGAAGATCGAGCCGGTCGGCAACTACGCCGTGCGCATCACCTTCGACGATTTCCACGACACCGGCATCTTCACCTGGAATTACCTGCATACGCTCGGCCACGAGAAGGATGCGCGCTGGGAAGCCTATCTCGCGGAGCTTGCGGAAAAGGGATTGAGCCGGGACCGCTAGATTGATTCCTCTCGCTGTCGTCAAAACGTCATCGAGATGGCGTAGCGCCGGCAAAGGTTTGGAGGCGAAAACATGTCCGTCATCACCACGGTCGAGCAGCTCGAGGCACTCTATGGCGTTCCAGGCGAGGCCTCGCTGGTCAAGGAACTCGACCACGTCATTCCCGAATACGCCGCCTTCATCGAAGCCTCGCCCTTTGTCGCACTGGCGACCAGCGGACCGGAGGGGCTGGACTGTTCGCCGCGCGGCGATCTCGCCGGCTTCGTGCGCATCCATGATCCGAAAACGCTGATGATGCCGGACCGTCGCGGCAACAACCGCGCCGATTCGCTGAAAAACATCATCCGCGACCCACGCGTCGGCCTGCTGTTCCTGGTGCCGGGCTCCGGTACGACGCTGCGCGTCAACGGTCGCGCCCACATCACAACGGATACAGCGCTGTGCGCGTCATTTGCGGTGGACGGCAAGGCGGCGCGATCGGTAACCGTCGTCGACATCGATGCGGTCTATTTCCAATGCGCCCGGGCCATCGTCCGCTCCGAGCTCTGGAACCCGGCAAGGCATGTCGAGCCGAAGTCGCTGCCGACGCCCGGACAGATCCTGGAAATCACCAGCCGCAAGAACATCGACGGCGAAACCTACGACAAGGAATGGCCGGAACGGGCGAAGAAGACGATGTGGTAGGGTTGGGCTGAAGGGCGCTCAAGCCTCATTCAGCACATCATAGATCTTGCGCATCTGCTCGCCGATCATGTCGCATTGCTCCGGCGTCGACTGGCTCATCGCCTTCTCGATCAGCGCCATATGCACTTTCAGCGCCTGCATCAGCAGCGCCTCGCCGGCTTCCGTCAGGGCGAGACGCAAGATGCGCTTGTCCTTCTCATCACCCTCGCGGCGCAGCAGGCCACGCGCTTCCAGCTGCGGCAACAGCATGGTGATGTTGGAGCGGCCGACGAGCAACTTGCGGGCAAGATCGTGCTGCGACATTCCGGGGTGGCGATAGAGGTTCATCAGCACGTCGAGCTGCGCCGGTTTCAAATCGAGCGGCGCAAGTTTCACCGCCAGCGTGCGCTCAAGCACATGGCAGGCGCGCGCCACCGCGACCCAGTTGCGGAAACGCGGGTTGTCCCAAGGCAGCTCTTGTTTATTGTTCATCTTTGAACTATTATGTTCATGCTTGAACGTATGGATGGATTCTCACTATGGCATCATTCGGGCTGAAGGTCATCCGGGGCGTGTTCGGTGCGGCAGAGCGTGTCGCGCCACGGCTCAGCGGACGCGCGGCGTTCGAATTGTTCTGCCGCACCCCGAATGTCAAGGCGCTCAGCGATGGCGAGCGCCGCGCTGTCGAGCGTGCGACGGGGTTCATGACCGAGGCGCGTCATCACCGGCTGAAGACCGCGACCGGCTGCGTCATGGTGCACGAGTTCCGGCCCGAGCCGGGCAGGGCGGCCGTCGGCACGGTGCTCGTCGTCCATGGCTGGCGCTCGCGCACCGAATATATGCGCGCCTTGATCGAAGGCTATCGCGCCGCCGGCTACAGGGTCGTTTCGCTCGACCTGCCTGGCCACGGCCAGTCGCAGGGCCGGCGCCTGAACATGGTCAATGCGGTGGATGCGGTGCGGGTTGCCGGCGAATGGTTCGGCCCGTTCGCGGCGGCGGTTGGCCATTCCTTCGGCGGCGCCGTCGCCGCCAATGCCATCGCGGGCTCGGTCAAGAACATCCCGCCGCTGGCGGCGGGACGCCTTGTGCTGATCGCGGCGCCAAGTTCCCTGCCGGCGATCTTTGCCGACTTCAGTCATATGTTGAATGTCGGCCCGCGCTCGCAAGCCGCCATGGCGGACCGGGTCGAGCATCTTTCCGGCCGGCCGCTGCACGAATTCACCGGCGACCGCCAGCTCGCCCAGGCACCGGTGCCGACCCTGGTCATCCACGCGCCGGACGACCGCGAAGTCTCGGCCGATCACGCAAGGCGCTATGCCGGCGCCGGCGGCCATGTGCGGCTCTACTGGGCCGACGGGCTTGGCCATCGCCGCATTCTTGCCGACAAGGGCGTGGTCGAACGCGCGGTCGGCTTCGTGACGCATCGCGAGCCATTGCTGCTGCATTGAGCGGCGGTCGAGATTATTTCTTCTTCTCGCCGGGTTCGACCGGCAGTCCGGCGGCCTTCCAGGCGGTGTAGCCGCCGAGGATGTGCTTGACCGGCGAAAGCCCCATGTCCTGCGCCGTCTTTGTGGCCAGGGCAGAGCGCCAACCGCCGGCGCAGAAGAACACGAAGCTCTTTCCCGAGGCGAAGAACGGCTTGTGGTAAGGGCTTTCGGGGTCGATCCAGAATTCCAGCATGCCGCGCGTGACATGCTTGGCGCCCGGAATCCGGCCGTCGCGTTCCACTTCGCGTGGATCGCGCAGATCGACGAAGATGGTGTCTTCATCGTCGAGCAGCCCGGCCGCTTCCTCCGGCGAAACCACCTCGATCACGGCGTTCGCCTCGTCCAGCAGCTCGCGATAACCCTTTTTCACGCTCTCGTCCCTCCCGGCCCTGCTGGCGGATTTCGAGCACACCAGCCGGCGTTTGTCACGCCGCGTTGCCGCCGGCCAACGTCTGCCAGGCAGCCATGGCCCCGGCA
This sequence comes from Mesorhizobium sp. M7A.F.Ca.US.002.01.1.1, assembly GCF_004022955.1. Lineage (NCBI taxonomy): Bacteria > Pseudomonadati > Pseudomonadota > Alphaproteobacteria > Hyphomicrobiales > Phyllobacteriaceae > Mesorhizobium > Mesorhizobium sp. M7A.F.Ca.US.002.01.1.1. The sequence continues at coordinate 5,789 of NZ_RZQE01000300.1, forward strand.
ACCGTCGCCAGCAGGGCAGCGTGCGAGGCGCCGTCTCGCGCCTGGATCGACATGCCGTGCTGGACCGTGGCGAAGAAGGTCGCGGCAGCGCTCGCGTCGAAATCCGCCGGCAATTCGCCTTCGGCAATACCGCGCTCCAGACGTTTTTGCAGGGCGGTGTGGTTTTCGGCACGACGGCGGCGCAGATCGTCGCAGATGGCGCCGCGGCTCGAATCCTGATGCAGTGCGCCCAGCGTGATCAGGCAGCCCTGCGGGCGATCGCTCTGCGCATAGGCTTTCGCCGTCAGGCACAGGAATTGTTCGATCGCCTGCCGCGCGGTCGGAGCCTCGTCCAATGCCAGCCAGATGTCGGCACCCTCGGTGTGCGAGTAAAAATCCGTCGCCTCCAGGAACAGCGCCTCCTTGCTGCCGAAGGCAGCGTAGAGGCTGGGCGAGTTGATGCCCATGGCGGCGGTCAGCTCGCTCATCGATGCACCTTCGTAACCACGCGCCCAAAACACCTGCATCGCGCGGCGCAGGGCCGCGGTTCGATCGAAGGTGCGGGGACGGCCTCGTTCCGACATGACGCTCTTTCTGTGTTGATCGATACATAATTCAGTTGACGCCAGCGGGCAAGGCTGACAGATATTTATGTATCGATCATTACATAAAAGGAGAATTCGATGTCTTCCAGCAGATTGAACGGCAAGGCCGCGCTCGTCACCGGCGGCAGTCGCGGCATCGGCGCGGCGATTGCGCGGAGGCTGGCGGCCGATGGCGCCAGCGTCGCGCTGACCTATGTGCATGGCGAGGAACAGGCCCGCGCTGTCGTCGCCGAGATCGAGGCCAAGGGCGGCCGCGCCATCGCGATCAAGGCCGACAACCGCGATGCGGTCGCCCTAGACAAGGCAGTCGATGACGCCGTAACCGCCTTTGGCCGACTCGACATCCTGGTCAACAGCGCAGGCATCTGGCGCGCCGCCCCAATCGACACGCTGTCGCTCGCCGATTTCGACGAGACCATGGAGGTCAATCTCCGGGCCCCGTTCATCGCTTCCAAGGCCGCGGCCGCCCATATGGGTGAGGGCGGCAGCATCATCTCGATCGGCAGCAACCTTGCCGAGCGGGCGACCGACGGCAGCCTCACGGCCTATTCAGCCAGCAAGGCGGCGCTGGTCGGCCTGACCAAGGCGCTGGCGCGTGACCTCGGCCCGCGCGGCATCACCGCCAATGTCGTCCACCCCGGTTCGACCGACACCGACATGAACCCGGCCGACGGCCCGCATGCCGAGCATCAGCGCCGGAAGATGGCAACGCCGCGCTTCGGCAAGGCCGACGACATTGCCGGCATGGTCGCCTGGCTCGCAGGCCCGGAAGGCCGCTTCGTCACCGGCGCTGCCCTGACCATCGATGGCGGCGCCAACGCCTGATCCCGCGGGGATTTCCGGCTGGGGCGGAACCACCCTCCGCTCCAGCCGTCACGATCTTGTGAAACCGTTCTGCAACAGGCTTTCCAAAATTTATGAAAGCTTAACGAAATCGGTATGAATCAGTATAGTCGCGCCTTACATCCGCCATGCGGTGAGCGGGACGATCGAGCGTGCGGAACGGGAACCGGTTGCGGCCGGAGCGGGTGATTCATGAAATTCCTCGGAAACAAAGCAACCGTGATGCCGCTGATGGCAATCACGGCGACGCTGGCTTTCGGTGTACCCCAGGCA
>NZ_RZQE01000301.1:0-7463 GCF_004022955.1 Mesorhizobium sp. M7A.F.Ca.US.002.01.1.1
GAATGTCGACTATGTCACCAATCAGCTTTTGTCCTCGATATATCGGAACAACATGCGTTTCCAGCTCGATAGCCAAACAGGATTCCAGAAGGTGGCCGAAACCAAGCAGAACTTCGTATTCAAGACCTTGGACGTCTATTTTTATAACATCCGGTGACGGAACCGCGCTTGCGCGGAACAATTCGTCATATCGAACACATTCGACCTCTTGCATGCTGACAACGTTGAAGACACGGGCTACTGAGTAGTTCTGCAGGATCTCAAAGTTTGGCTCTCGCAAAGACGAGCAGTATGATCCGGCAGTAATATACAGCTTTTGGGGGCCAGAAGTGTTTGCCAGCGCCTTTTCCACCACTTGCGCGCCCGGAATTCGATCGAGGGTTTGTCGTATCACCGTCGCTTCCGACGACAAGGGTTCGAACACGACGGGCGTAATATGATCGGCTCGCAGCATCCACTTGAGCTGTAGCCCTCCTTGGCCGCCAACATCGACGAGGGTGATCCGCTCCTCTGCCGGCGTGCGAGACAACTCGGGGTATGCATCAAACGTTTCAACCAGAACGCTCAAGAGTGCAAACTGTTCGAGTCCAGTGCCGGCGTAGACGGGACGACCATTGTCGGAGCAGCCTATTGAGAGAGACCCGTGGCAACTCAAAAAGCTCACATCGATCTCGATCGTGTCATCTGGATGAGCGTTGATCGAAATGGTGTGACTGATACCCCTGTTTATTATGGTGCCGTCGAGTGCAATTTCGGCAACATCCAAAGAACCATAGTGATGGATATAGAAGTTTGTGGTGGTCGTGGGGAAGAATCTGAGGACGCACCTCATCCGAACCATTCGAAACAGAAAAGCTGAATCGTGAAGTCGTAGAAGATGCCAGTCACGGCGGTCACTGTCGCGAACGACCAAAGCTCCGCCAACGATATGAGTCGACATTTCGTGGACGACCTGCCAGCTTGATAAAGCATCGCCAACATACGTTTTGGTAAAGATCGCCTCGCCCACCCTCGAGTCCCCTAGCCGCTTCCGAGTAGTTCAACTCTCAAGGGGTCTACGCTTAGACCTCGGCCGATGGCAGAACAAGCTGGACTTCCTATTTTTCTCCTTGCAGGGCAACATGGTCGAGTTTCGAAGTTGCTGCGACGAGATCTCCTAAATTTGCTTGCAGGTTCAGTGGCCGGCAGCCTCACACCAGTGGCGTTGACACCCTCGGGCGGTTGGAGCACAGGCTACGGGGTCATGTCTTCCCCACCTTCCTCAGCTAGCTCGCAACCAAACCTCCTAACCGCCCCCATCGAGCTTGCCGGCGACTGGGGCCACATGCTTGAGGGAGCCGCTGATCAGGTCGTCGAACGCATGCGGCATGCATGCCTCGACGGCGTCCGCCTGCTGTCCGACCGCCAGCCGACGCGCCTGCGTGTCGACGAGCACACTTCCGGCACGCCGGCAATCTGGCTGCATCCGGACGGCAGCAGTATGGCCTGGATCATCGTCGATATCGGCGAGCGTGACTGGTCGAAGCTCGCCTACCAGTTCGGGCACGAACTCGGCCATGTGCTCTGCAACAGCTGGCAACCGGACGCCAGGCCGGCGCCGCCTTGCCAATGGATCGAGGAGACCATGGTGGAGGCCCACTCGCTGCGTGGGCTCGCACGTCTGGCGAAAAGCTGGAAGGAGGCGCCGCCCTTCGCCGGCGACAATGCCTTCGGCGATGCCATCGCCCGGTACCGCCAGGACATCATCGATCGTTATGCAGCGCTCGCTGAAAGCCAGGGGCTCACGCGCGACGCCGCTGCGTGGTTCGCCGACCACCGCGGCGAGATCGAAATGCCCGCTCTTAATCCGTTCGCCCAGGCAATGTCGCTGACCATCCTCGCCGAATACGGCCGCGCGCCGGACTGCGTAGAGGCTTTGGGGGCACTCAACCGCTGGCCTGGCCGCACCAGCATGCCGATCGCCGAGTACCTCGGACACTGGGAGGCGAGTTGTGTCGAATTGCGCGCTTCGCCCAGATTGCCGATCCGCCTGCGTGATCTGCTGCACGTTCAACAGCGGGCCAAGTGAAGAGCGCTTAGGCCGGTAGGCGACGGACCGGCTTAGCCTGCGCTCGATGACCGTGTCCGGTCAAAGACATGTCGGTCGTTTCCTTGCTCGCGGGCTCACACGCACATTGGCGTTATGATATGGCATCTCGGCTCGCGGCGCTTTTCGGCGCCGAGTCCGCCATCGTGAGCTCTGGCAGGACTGGTCAGGCCGCGCGACATGCAACATGGGCCGGAATCGCGACCTGAGCGCGATACCCATCAACTTGTCGAACTCGAATTCATGGCTCGATTCAATCGTGTGCGTGGAATTCGGTTCAAAGCGGTAGTCGACAGATTGAACCGGAAGAGTCTGGCGGCGTTATCGGGTCTGGAATGGCAATCCTTTGGAGGACGAAATGGCCAGTACTGGAACAACCCGTGGACGCAATGAGGACCGCGCGAAGGTTGCTGGCGGGCAGATAATGAAGTGAAATACGAGGCGGGCAAGACCGGCGCGAGGAAGGCTGACGTGAAATCGTGGGCAACAGCCACAAGTCGGTCATCCTCGCGCCCGCCTCGGACCAGGAATTCGCAGCCCAGCACATGCCGAAGGACGGCGTCTGGATTGTGGAAGTCGACGCCGACGCCGGTCTGGATAAGCCGTATCGCGACGGGCGGATATCGACGCGCACGCCAGTCCCGGCGTGCTTCCAACCCTGCCGGCCTTTTATACAGGGAAATACGAGCGCATGTTCGCCCTCCTCGTCGAAGACGGCGAGTTCGAGTTCGCGACCAAACGGAGCGCTCATGATCGGCTTCCACATCTCCCCATGATCTGGGGAAGCGGCAAGCAGCGCCTTGATTTAAATCATTTACGAAATTGCCGCCTATGCCGCTGCGGACGAGCGGCAAGCCTGCCTTGATTGCGATCAATGACAGCTCCGGCGGCTGGGCCAACAGTCTGTTGGACGACCAATAGACTCAGGAGATCTCACATGCTGATCCGCACATTATCCGCCTTGGAATGCACGAAATTGCTGACCGCCAACCGTGTCGGTCATCTGGCATGCGCGAAGGATGGGCAGCCCTACGTGGTGCCGGTGCACTATGCGCACGCCGACAATCATCTCTACGCGTTTTCCATGCCCGGCAAGAAGATCGACTGGATGCGTGCCAATCCCCTGGTGTCCGTCCAGGTGGGTGAACGCGGCCAGGGCCGAGGCTGGAGAAGCGTCGTCGTCGACGGCCGTTATGAGGAACTGCCGGACCGGATTGGCCACAAGCTCGAGCGTGACCATGCATGGTCGATATTGAGCAAGCATGCCGCTTGGTGGGAGCCCGGCGCCCTCAAGCCAGTCATGCCTCCGGTGTCGGACAGCGCACCCCACGTTTTCTTCCGTATCATGATCCAACAGGTGACGGGCCGTGAAGCAAGTGAATAGCTTTCTTCACTGTGGCGACCAGCGCTGGACCGATTCAGGAGGAGCGGCTCTAGGTAGTTTCCCGTAGGGACATAACCGAATTTCGCGACCCGCGGATTCGCGCGATTGCTGTGTCACGGATAAACCGGGAAAACAGCCATGCACGCGTACACCTCCTCCAGAATTTCGCTGCCGTCACGGTCTGCCCAGCCCAACCTGCCGGAGGCTTTTGAGCCCGCACTGCTGCAACCACTCAGCTTCTATCCCGCAGGCGCGGAAATCTACGCCCAGGGCGAGAAGGCCGGAGGCTTCTACCAGGTGGAGTTCGGCGCCGTCCGCGTCTACCGCCTGCTTGCTGACGGCCGCCGGCAGATCAGTGCCTTTCATCTCGCCGGAGAGACATTCGGCTTCGAAGCCGACACGACGCACCATTTCTTTGCTGAAGCGGTCAATTCCACCGGTGTCCGCGTCTTCCGCCCCACAGCTGGAGCGGATATGTCCCATCAGTTGCTGCCTCTGGCGCTGAAGGGGTTGACCAGAGCGCAGGAACACCTGCTGGTCCTCGGTCGCCAGAGCGCCATCGAACGCGTCGCCGCGTTCCTGGTCGACCTGTCGGAGCGCCAGGGCGGATTGCGGCAGGTCGAACTTCCGATGTCGCGCATGGATATCGGCGATTATCTTGGCCTCACCATCGAGACGGTATCGCGGATCTTCACCCGGCTGAAGGACAAGGGCGTCATCCGCCTGCTCAGCCTGCGCAGCATCGAAATCGTCAGGCATGATGCGCTTCATGCGATGAGCGAATGAGCTGCGCTCCGACTCCTGGATGGTACAAGCACTTCAGACCATTTGACAGCGGGGCAACAAGAGCAAGATAGCAGCGCGGAGGACATCTGTTATGCCGCTGGAAGATTGAGGAAACAGCGGCAAGTCTATCGGCGTTCAGGCTTCGGGAGGAAGGCATGGACCGGCACATGGCCACATTGCGTGCAGACCGTGTTCAAGCATCGATCACGTCGGATGCCGCTGAAAAATCGGCGCTGGTCGATTCGTGGCGGCGCTCGGCCTCGTTGCACAGGCTGGTTCCTGCAGGCCAGAAATCACCCCGGCGGCTAACCGACATCGAATTGAGCGTCGCCGGGCAGAAGGTCGAGCCGCTGCTCGCTGCCGCCCAGTCCAGTCTTGACAGGCTCTATCTGCCGTCGGCGGTGTCGGCTGCTGCGTGTTGCTGGCTAATCGCGATTGTGTCGGGGTCGATCGCCGTACTTTCCAGATCAACGGGGAAGACGCGGTTTTCCGGATTAGCCCTGATGTGAGATGTCAGCCTGCCAACTGGCGGCAGATCGAGCGCCGGAGGCGCACCGATCCGTCCTGACTCCTTGCCAAAACTCGCTCCATAATTTATATGACCACTTTAGTCACGGGAGCAATCATGATGAAAGAGATTCAGCTCAAAGACGTCAAGGCTACGTTCTCACATGTGGTCGACGAAGCGGTTGCGGGCACACCGACGGTCGTCACCCGTCACGGCAAAAGAGAGGCTGTCGTAATCAGCTATTCGGAATACGAACGCCTTTCCCGTGTGCCGTCGCTGGGTTGGCTGCTCACAAACTCGCCCCTGGAGGAAGCTGACCTGCCAGCGCGAAGCCGAAAGCCCGCACGGGCTCTGCGCGATCCGGCGTTCTGACATTGTACCTTTTGGACACGAATGTCGTCAGCTTGCTTGCCCCTTCAAAACGCAGGACGCCCTCCGATGAGAAACTAGCGGCCTGGATAGTCGAGCGATCGTCCGACCTTTGGCTCTCCGTAATCACCTTGGCCGAGATCGAGGACGGCATCGCGAACGCCAAGCGAACCGGTGCCACCAAGAAGGCGGGCGCGCTCGCTGAATGGTGGGGAGAAATCCGTCACTACTACAGTAGCCGCATCCTCCCTCTTGACCTCGAAACGGCAACAATAACTGGGCAACTCATGACAGTCGCTCGGGCCGCTGGCATCTCACCTGGTTTCGAGGACATCGCTATTGCTGCAACAGGCATGCAACACGATCTGATCGTGCTCACGGACAACGAGAAGGATTTCAGGCCGCTCGGCATTCGGCATCAGAATCCGTTCATCGGGCTTCCAGAATAGGCGGACGGCGACCGATGGGCGCCTCCAGCATGACCATGCGATGACGTAGGCGGGGTTATGCGACGCTGGGCGAGTCTGATGGCGGTGCACCGGACTTCCTGGATCGACCAGCGGCCAGCGTATTTGTGCCCCTTCAAGGTTCATAGGCCTTGTTGCCTATGGGCTGTCCAGGTTGTTTGCTTCAAAGGCCCAACGCTGACAGGGCCTTGGACGTGAGGTGAGAGCTTCATCGTCATTGAATACCTTTCTCATCGACGTCCAACGAGACGGTAACAATCAGTCATCCACCCACCTTGACGCGGGCGTGCCGCCCAGCGGATGTCGGGCTGATGTGCGCCGACGGAAGACGTGTCCTCGACCGTCACTTCTGGCGAGCGGCATCGCCATCATTAGTGATGGAACGGAAAAGAAACCATTCAGCGTCAGACTACCGCTTTTCGACGCACCTTTTTCGAACACGTCGGAACGAGCGCTTGTCGCGCAGCCCACGATGCCCCCATTGGTGAATCGGATCCATGAAGAGTCTGACAATACGCCACCGCATCCTCGTCAGTTTCGCTGCCGTTCTGGTGGTCATGTCCGTGATCGCCGTCATCGCGTACGCCTGGTTTCTTCAGGCGGGGCAGGAGGCGACTGAGGTCGAGAAGGGCATCCTTCCAGACCTCTATCACAGCACCGCGATCATGATGGGCCAGATGACGGCCCATAGTCTGCTTCAGGAATATGCCCTTCAGGACAACCCATCGGATAGAAGCACGCTTGAAAGCGCGATCACGACCAATCGCGACCAAGTGCAGCGGTCGATGGGCGACTATGAAGCAACAATCGTCTCCGACATCGACAAGCAGAATTATGCAGTCGTCAAAGAACTCGCCAACCAATTTCGTCTGGCTGAAACTGCTGTGCTGGACACAAGCCGGGCTGCCTTGTCGAAAGGTGAAACTCCCAATGAAAGCCTGGCCATCAAGAACACCGTAGAGCCGATCTTTGTAAAGTTGCAGTCCGCTCTGCAGGCCATGGTTGAGGATCACAGAGGCGAGGCAAACAGCGCGACGCAGCGGATCAGCTCGATCGTTAGAACGGCCGAAGTCGGTTTGAGCGTTGGCTTGTTGATAGCCCTCGGACTAGCCCTTCTTTTGGGTTACCAGCTGTTTCGCGCCATTACAGGTCCGCTCACTCGTTTGGTCAACGCGGTTCAATTGATGCGGCAAGGCGACTTCAGCGAACGCCTCGATCTGAGGCGCCGAGACGAATTCAGCGTGCTTGCCGACGGCTTCAACGCAATGGCGGACGATCTCACAACCCTCATTGGTCAGGTTCAAAGGTCCAGCATACAGGTCGGCACATCGATAACTGAGATCGCCGCCACCTCCAAGCAACAGCAGGCAACTGCGACTGAAATCGCAGCGACCACAACAGAAATCCGCGCGACAGCCAAGGAGATCTCCGCCACGTCAAACGAGCTCGTCCGCACGATGAACGAGGTCTCGACAGTTGCCGAGCAAACTGCTGCCGTCGCCGGCGGAGGGCAAGCGGGGCTAACCCGTATGGAAGAAACCATGCAGCAGGTCATGGAAGCGGCCGGCGCGATCAATTCCAAACTCGCGATCCTGAGCGAGAAAGCCGGCAGCATCAATCAGGTGGTGACGACCATCACCAAAGTGGCCGATCAGACGAACCTTTTGTCGCTCAACGCTTCCATAGAGGCTGAGAAGGCCGGCCAATATGGCCGGGGCTTTGCAGTGGTGGCGACGGAAATCCGAAGGCTCGCGGACCAGACAGCTGTCTCCACATACGATATCGAGCAGATGGTCAAGGACATCCAGTCGGCAGTCGCGGCCGGGGTGATGGGCATGGACAAGTTTTCCGAGCAGGTCCGCC
>NZ_RZQE01000302.1:0-7458 GCF_004022955.1 Mesorhizobium sp. M7A.F.Ca.US.002.01.1.1
ATCCTGGGCCTCGCGGCTGCTTCATTGGCCGCGGCCGCCAAGATGTCGAAATCGGCAATCCTGCGGACCATCGGCACGCTCTATGTCAGCCTGTTTCGCGGCACGCCGTGCCTGATCCAGCTCTTCGTGCTCTATTTCGGCGGCCCGCAGATCGGCATCAATCTGGAGCCGTTCGCCGCCGGCGTTATCGGCCTCGGTCTCAACATCGGCGCCTATATGGCGGAATCGATCCGTGGTGCGCTGGTCGCGGTCGACAGGGGCCAGACGGAGGCCGCCCGCACAATAGGCTTCAGCCGTTTCCAGACCTTGCGCAAGGTCGTGCTGCCGCAGGCCGCACGGCTGATGATCCGGCCGCTCGGGGTCAATACGGTTGCTTTGTTGAAGGGATCAGCACTTGTGTCGACCATTTCAGTCGTCGAACTGACCTACACCGCCCAGCGCTTCATCGGCTCCACCTACAAGCCGTTCGAGATATTCGGCGTTGCAGCCCTGCTCTACATGATCATGGTCTACGCGGTTGCGCGGTTCGTCGACCTGCTCGACAAACGCTTCGCCATCGTCTGACCGGAGAGCACGATGCAAGGTTTGGATTTCACCGTCGTCGCGCCCTACTGGGACCTTCTGTTGATTGGTGCCTGGTGGACGGCGGTGCTGACGGTCTCGGCGGGCGCACTCAGCTTCGTCGGCGGCATCCTGTTCGCGGTCATCGTGCTCTACGCTCCGAAGATCGTCGCCTATCCCGTGCGCGCCCTCATGTGGGTGTTCATGGGTACGCCGCTGCTGTTGCAGCTGTTCCTGATCTATTTTGGCTTGGTGCAGATCGGCATCGACATTCCTGCCCTTGCCGCCGGCATTGTTGGGCTCGGCCTGCACTTTGCCGTCTACAATGCCGACATCATCCGCGCCGGCATCGTGGCCGTCGATGTCGGCCAGACGGAGGGTGCGCGCAGCATCGGCTTCGGCAAGTGGCAGACGCTGCGCCATGTCGTGATACCGCAAGCCATCCGCAACACGGCACCACCGATCGGCGGCAATCTGATCGCGCTGTTGAAGGAATCCTCGATCGTCTCGGTCATCGGCATCGCCGAGTTGGTCCATTCGGCCCAGCTGGCGATCAGCGAAACGTTCCGCCCGTTCGAGTTCTACATCACCGCAGCGGCGCTTTATTACATTCTCAATCTTGTGCTCGAGGCGGCCTTGCGTCGGTCTGAAAGACATGTGGAGGTTTCCCGATGAGCACGCAGCGGCCAATGGTCGAGGTTCGCGGCGCGCGCAAATCGTTTGGCGCCGTCGAGGTCCTCAAAGGCATAGGCCTGTCGGTCGATCGCGGGCAGATCGTCGCCATCATCGGCCCGAGTGGCTCCGGCAAGAGCACGCTGCTGCGCTCCATCAACCATTTGGAATCCCTGGACTCCGGTGAAGTCTGGCTCAACGGCGTGCAGGTCAACCAGAAGCTGCACGGCCATGCCTTCGAGCGGCACATCAACAAGGTGCGCCAGCAGATGGGCATGGTGTTTCAGCACTTCAATCTGTTCCCGCATCTGACTGTGATCGAGAACATTTCCATGGGACCGATCATCCTAAAAGGCATGACCAAAAGTGACGCGCATGCGCTGGCGCATAGCCTCTTGTCCAAGGTCGGGCTCGCCGACAAGATCGACGCCTACCCCTCGCGGCTTTCGGGCGGCCAGAAGCAGCGTGTGGCCATTGCCCGTGCGCTGGCGATGCAGCCCAAGGTGATGCTGTTCGACGAAGCCACCTCGGCGCTCGATCCGGAACTGGTCGACGAGGTCAACGCGGTGATGAAACAGCTTGCCGCCGAACACATGACCATGCTCATCGTAACGCATGAGATGCGCTTTGCCGGCGAAGTAGCCGACAGGGTGCTGTTCATGGATGGCGGCGTGATCGTCGAGGAAGGCCCGCCCGGCGACATGTTCCGCGCGCCGCAGAAGGACCGCACGCGCAGCTTCCTCAAGAAATATCTTTCCGCCTGAGGATGACCATGAACAGCCCAAACACGGAATTCCCCGATTTCGGACTGACGCCGGAGCAGCGCCGCCACGCGGTGCGTGGCCATTACTACGAATGGCCTGGCATGGATGGCGAGCGCGGCGAGATCTGGTGCTACAGCGACCGGTTTTCCTATCGCGCCGGCGAAACGGTGGCTTTGCATGTCAGTTCGACAGCTGCGACGTTCGGCATCACAATCACCCGAGATGGCGGCAGCGAAAACAAAGTATTCGAGAAATCGGGCATCGCGGCACGCTGGCAGGACACACCCGACCAGTGTTCGGCTGAAGGCTGCGGTTGGGACCCATCCTTCGAATTTCGCGTCGGAGCGGGCTGGCCGTCCGGCGCCTATCGGGTCACGCTGACCGCCGATGGGCTCGACGGCAAGCCGATCCAATGCCACCATATTTTCATCGTCTGCCCGCAGCCGGGCCGCAAACCTGGCCGCGTGCTCCAGGTGGCGGCGACAGGCACATGGCTGGCCTACAACACCTGGGGCGGCTCCAACCACTATCAGGGCATCACCGGGCCGGATCGCAACCAGTATTCGCCCATCGTCTCGACGCAGCGCCCCTGGTGCCGTGGCTTCGTCGTGCTGCCCAAGGATGCGCCGCGTGTGCCGCTGGAGGTCGCTGTGCCGCCGAAGACCGTGCCGCGCTATCCGCACATGGAGTGGGCGCTCGCCACCGGCCATTCGAAGAAATACGCTTCGTCCGGCTGGGCCAGCTACGACAGCCATTTTTTCCGCTTCGCCGAGCGGGCCGGCTATCAAGTCGATCTCGCCAGCCAGCATGATCTGCATTTTTCGCCGGAAATTCTCGACGGCTATGACTGCGCCGTGTTCGTCGGCCATGACGAATACTGGACCTGGGAAATGCGCGATGCCGTCGACGCCTATGTGACCCGCGGCGGCCATGCGGCGCGCTTTGCCGGCAATTTCATGTGGCAGACGCGGTTCGAAGACGAGGGCCGCCGGCAGGTCTGCTACAAATATCGCTCGCGTGCCGAAGATCCGGCCTATCTTCCAGACGGCGACGTCACCCGTGCCACCAATTCCTGGGAGGCGCCGGAAATCGGCCGGCCGGGTTCGGCGACCTTCGGGCTCAACGCGACGCGCGGTGTCTATGCCGGCTGGGGCGGCTGTGCACCGCGCGGCGTGCGTGGTTTCCCGGTCTACCGGCCCGAGCATTGGGCCTTCGCCGGCACCGGCATCTACTATGGCGACCTGCTGGGCGCCGACAGCCATGTCTATGGCTATGAGGTCGACGGGCTCGACTTCGAGATACGCGGCGGCCTGCCCTACCCGACTGCGACCAGCGGCGCGCCAGACGGCCTGCAGGTTCTCGCCGTCGGCATGGCATCCCAGGTCGAGGAAAGCGCCGATATCCCGATCGAGGACCAGTTCCTCACCGACGAAGACGGCCGCTTCACCGCCGAAACGCTGTTTGGCGAGGCGAGCGACGCCAATCTGGAAAAGGTCAAACGCGGCAACGGCATGATCGTCAATTTCCCGCGCGGCAAGGGCGAGGTGTTCCATGCCGGAAGCTGCGAATGGGTCGCCGGCCTGCTAAGACAGGACCCGATGGTCGAACGCGTCACGAAAAATGTCCTCGATCGTTACCTCGGAAAGCCCTGACATGTCGAAAGTCCAATCCGCCGTTCAAGAAACCGAAGCCCGGCGAGACTCGCATCTGTTCTATCTGTCCAGCCTGCGCCGGCCGCTGATCGACCGCGCCGAAGGCATCTACATGTGGACGCAGGACGGCCGCCGCTTCATCGATGGCTCGAGCGGCCCGATGGTGGCCAATATCGGCCATTCCAATCGCAATGTGCTCGACGCCATGAAGCGGCAGATGGACCGCGCCACCTTCGCCTATCGGCTGCATTTCGAGAACGAGCCGGCGGAGGAGTTGGCGCGGGAGTTGGCCGGCAAGCTGCCGGAGGGCATGGACCGCATCTTCTTCGTCTCCGGTGGCTCGGAGGCGACGGAATCCTGCATCAAGCTGGCGCGGCAATGGGCGGTCGCCACCGGCCAGGCCAGCCGCTGGAAGGTGATCACGCGTTTCCCCTCCTATCATGGCGGCACGTTGGGTTCGCTCTCGATCACCGGCGACGATGCGCTGGCCGAAACGTTCGAGCCGATGATGCGGGTGATGCCAACCGTGCCGGCGCCGAATGCCTGGCGCGACCGCGACAATCTCTCGATTGAGCAGCGCGGCATCCGCTATGCCGACATGCTGGAGGAGAAGATTCTTGCGGAAGGTCCAGACAGCGTGGTTGCCTTCATCATGGAGCCGATCGGCGGTGCGGCGACCGCGGCGCTGGTGGCGCCGGACAGTTATTATCCACGCATCCGCGAGATCTGCGACCGCTACGGCATCCTGCTCATCCACGACGAAGTCATGAGCGGTGCCGGCCGCACCGGCAAATTCCTCGGCGGCGATCACTGGAACTGCAAGCCCGACATCGTCGCCCTGTCGAAGGGGCTGGGCTCCGGATATGCGCCGCTTGGCGCACTCGCCGCACCGATGCGGCTGGTGCAGCCGTTGCTCGCCTCCGGCGGCTTCCAGCACGGCCACACCTATGCCGGCAATCCGCTGGCCTGTGCCGCCGGCCTGGCTGTGCTCGGCGAAATGGACCGGCTCGACCTGATCGCCAATGCGGCAGCCATGGGCGATGTGCTGATGGACGGGCTTAAAGGCCTGGCGAAGCGGTTTCCGTTCCTTGCCGACGTGCGTGGCAAGGGCCTGCTCACCGGCGCCCAGATGGTCGCCGATCCCGAGACCCTAAAACCGATCGACCAGAACAAGAAAGCCACGCAGCGGCTGCTCGACCTCGCCTATGAACGCGGGCTGATCATCTATGGCCGCAGGGTCAAGGGCGGCGTCGACGGCGACAATTTCATGGTCGCGCCACCGATGATCGTCACGGCCGAGCAGGTCGGCGAGATCATCTCCATCATCGGTGACTCGCTGGAGGTTCTGGCCGCCGAGCTCGACCTGCCGGTCGGAGGCCAGGGGTAAGAAATGGCACCGCGAAAAGTCATCATCACCTGCGCCGTCACCGGCTCGGTGCACACGCCGTCCATGTCGCCCTATCTGCCGGTGACGCCGGACCAGATCGCCGCAGACGCGATCGCGGCGGCGGAAGCCGGCGCCTCGATCCTGCATCTGCACGCCCGCGACCCCAGAGATGGCCGCCCGACCGCCGATCCGGACGTCTACATGCAGTTCCTGCCGCGCATCAAGCAGGCGACCGATGCGGTGATCAACATCACCACCGGCGGCTCGTCGCTGATGACGCTGGACCAGCGGCTGGCAGCCCCTTTGCGGGCCGAACCCGAAATGTGCTCGCTCAACATGGGTTCGATGAATTTCGCGCTGTTTCCGATGCTCGACAAGCCACGGGAATGGCAGCACGAATGGGAACCCAAACTGCTGGAAGCCACGCGCGACACCATATTCAAGAACACCTTCGCCGACATGGAGAGTGTGCTTGAGAGGTTGGGTAAGGGCTGCGGCACGCGCTTCGAATTCGAATGCTATGATGTCGGCCATCTCTATTCGCTGGCGCATTTTCGCGATCGGGGGTTGGTGTCGGGACCGCTGTTCATCCAATTCGTCCTTGGCATATTGGGCGGCATCGGCGCCGACCCGGACAATCTCGTCCACATGAAGCGGATCGCCGACAAATTGTTCGGCGACAGCTACCAGTTCTCGGTGCTCGCCGCCGGCCGCCAGCAGATGCCGCTGATCTCAATTGCAGCAGCCATGGGCGGCAATGTCCGTGTCGGGCTGGAGGACAGTCTCTATGACGGCCGCCAGCTGGCGAAATCCAATGCCGATCAAGTGCGCCGTATCCGTGGCATTCTCGACGGGCTGTCGCTGGAGGTTGCAACGCCCACCGAAGCGCGCGACATGCTGGCGCTCAAGGGCGGCGACCGGGTGGCGTTTTGAGATGCTGATCTGAGATGAACCTGCAATGATTGCCTCGCCCAAAATCCGCCTCCGCCCCGGCCGAGTGGAAGACGTCGAAACCATCCACGCCGCGATCCTGAAACTCGGCACGCATATCGGTGCGCCGGAGGAGATCATTTCGACAGCAGATGATTTGCGCACCTACGGCTTTGGTGAAAAGCCCGCTTTCTCCACCCTGATCGCCGAAGTGGGCGGCGAGTTTGCCGGCCTTTGCCTGCATTTCCCGATCTTTTCGACATGGATGGGGCGGCCTGGCGTCTATGTGCAGGATCTCTATGTCGAAGACCGGTTTCGCGGCCGGAAGATCGGCGAGCGGCTGCTGCGGCACGTTGCGGCGCAGTGCCGGAAGGAAGGCGGCGTCTATCTCCGGCTGTCCGTCGACACCGACAATGAAGGGGCCAAGGCCTTCTACGAGAGGCTGGGCATCGCCTGGTCGAGCTACGAACAGACCCAAAAAATCATCGGCGAGGCCTTCTTTGCTTTCGCCGACGCGCCGGAAAACGGGGATCAGGAATGAAAGCCTTCTATGCCGAGGAACAGAAGCGCCACGACCCCAGGGCCTTTCTTTCGAGCGGCGCGGCACAGCCCAATCCGGAAAAGCCGGAGCGCATCGAGAGATTGTTAGTCGGCGCACTATCTGCGGGTTGCACGATCGAGCGACCTCGGGATCATGGGCTCGGCCCGGCCGCGGCGGTGCACACGCCGGAATATCTGGATTTCCTCGAGCATATCTACGCGCGCTGGCAGCGCATCGAGGGCGCTTCGGCCGAAGTGATCCCGAACATCCATCCGATTGCGCGCAATGGCTCCTATCCGGCCTCGGCGGTCGGCCAGGCCGGCTATCACATGGCCGACACGGCTTGCCCGATCTCGGGCGAAACATGGCAGAGCGCGCTGTGGAGCGCCTGGAGCGCGGTCGAAGCCGCCGAGGCGGTGATATCAGGCGCGCCGGCCGCCTACGCGCTGTGCCGCCCGCCCGGCCACCATGCCTTTGCCGATGTCGCCGGCGGCTTCTGTTTCATCAACAACTCGGCCGTCGCCGCGCAGGTTCTGCGCAAACAAGCCGCACGGGTGGCGATCCTCGATGTCGACCTGCATCACGGCAACGGCACGCAAGGCATCTTCTATGCACGGCCGGATGTGCTGACCGTCTCGCTGCACGCCGATCCGGTGCGCTTCTATCCGTTCTTCTGGGGCCATGCCGACGAGCGCGGCGAAGGGCCCGGCCTCGGCTACAATTTCAACCTGCCGCTGCCGCGCAAATCCGCCGACGCGGCGTTTCTCGAAGCGCTCGAGGTGGCCTTCCAGCGCATCCGTGCCTTTTCGCCCGACGCGCTCGTTGTGGCGCTCGGCCTCGACGCGTTCGAGGGCGATCCGTTCGGCGGACTTTCGGTGACGACGCCTGGCTTCTCGCGCATCGGCGAGGCCATCGCAAAGCTCGACCTACCGACGGTCATCGTCCAGGCTG
>NZ_RZQE01000303.1:0-7430 GCF_004022955.1 Mesorhizobium sp. M7A.F.Ca.US.002.01.1.1
GTTAACGGCGGGGCGACCAGGCAGGAATCCGTCCGGCTCGGCCTGCTTGCCCTTAGAGACCACGCGCCGGGGCAGGTTCTGATCCACGATGCCGTGCGTCCGTTTGTCGATGCGGACCTAATAGATCGCACCATCGCCGCCATCGGCGAGCGCGAGGGCGCATTGCCCGCTTTGCCCGTCGCCGACACGCTGAAGCGCGAATCGGCCTCCGGGGTGGTCGGCGAAACCGTTTCGCGCAGCGGTCTTCACGCGGCGCAAACGCCGCAGGGCTTTCCGTTCTGGCCCATCCTTGCCGCGCACGAGAAAGCCCATCATCTGGGAAAAATGGATTTTACCGACGATGCCGCGATCGCCGAATGGGCGCATATTCCGGTCAAGATCGTTCCGGGCTCGCCGGATAATGTCAAACTCACCTGGGCACGGGATATTGCGATGGCGGACCAGCGGCTTTCCGGCGAACGTGTGCGCTTTCCCGACATCCGAACCGGCAATGGCTACGACGTCCATGCTTTCGAGCCCGGCGACCATGTCACACTGTGTGGCGTCGCCATTGCACACGACAAGAAACTGTCCGGCCATTCCGACGCCGATGTCGGTCTGCATGCTCTGACCGATGCGTTGTTGGCGACCTGCGGCGCCGGCGACATCGGCACGCATTTTCCGCCGTCCGACCCGCAGTGGAAAGGCGCTGCGTCGCGGATCTTCGTCGAGCATGCGGCAGGGCTGGTGCGCGAGCGCGGCGGCCGCATCGCCAATGCCGATATCACGTTGATCTGCGAAGCGCCGCGCGTCGGCCCGCACCGCGAGGCGATGACGGCAGCCCTGTCGCAGATGCTGGCAATTTCCGCGGATCGCATCTCGATCAAGGCGACAACCAACGAGAAGCTCGGCTTCGTCGGGCGCGAGGAAGGCATTGCGGCGATCGCCACTGCCAGTGTGGTGTTTCCCGGCGAGGTGCCGGAATGACCAACAGCGACCTGGCAAATGCCTTGCTGCAAGCCTGCCAGAAACGCGGCATCATGCTGGCAACGGCGGAAAGCTGCACCGGCGGCATGATCATCGCGGCACTCACCGACATCGCGGGCTCGTCCGCCGTGGTCGATCGCGGCTTCATCACCTATTCCAACGAAGCCAAGATGGACATGCTCGGCGTTTCCGCCGCCACGCTCGATGCGCATGGGGCGGTTTCGCGCGAGACTGCGATCGAAATGGCGACAGGCGCGCTTACCCGTTCGCGCGCCGGGCTGACCCTGGCGGTTACCGGGATCGCCGGGCCTGGCGGCGGTTCGGCGGAAAAACCGGTCGGCCTGGTCTGGTTCGGGGTTGCGCTGGACGGCCGACCGATTGTCGCCGAGCACCAACTCTTTGCAGACAAAGGCCGCGATTTCATCCGTCGCGAAACGGTCCGGCAAGCGCTGGAACTGGGCCTGCAAGCACTCGGATAGGATTATAAAACGTTGGGCGGGCGGACCCGAAAGCCGGATTTGCGGCTACGTTTTCGATTCCGGGCTGCTTTGCCCCAAGTGTGGCTCCGTCCCAGCCAGCAGCCGCTGAATGTTGGCACGATGGCGCATAACCACGTAGATGCTGCCCGCAATCACCAGCAACCGATAGGCCAACGGTTGCTCCAGGCCACAGATGAGGGCGATCGCGGTCAACGCCGCTACCATCGAACTCAGGGAAACTATCCGAGACGTAGCCAGCACAGCACCAAAAGCCGCCGCAGCCCCCACACCTACCGGCCAAGACAGAGCCAGCAACACGCCAAGCCCCGTCGCAGCGGATTTGCCACCTGTGAAATTCAACCAGATCGAACGGCCATGTCCCAACAACACGGCAATTCCGGCCAGGCAAACAGCCCAAGGCACCCAGGCTTGCAGGTCAAGCGGGGTCGATGGCGTAACAAACGGCAACGTGATGAACCAGGGATAGAACCAGCGGGCAAAGACGATCGCCGCAGCACCTTTCAGCACATCCACCAGCAACACCACCAACGCAGGCCATTTTCCCAAGACCCGCAAAACGGTCGTTGCCCCGGTGGATTTGGAGCCATGCTCCCGGATATCGATGCTCTTGAGCAGCTTCCCCGCCAGATAACCCGTGGGCAGGGAACCGAAGAGATAGGCGATCGCCAGTCCAACGGTGCTCGCTATCCAGAAAAGCATGCGCAAGCCTCAAGACGGTTTTGTACCGTAGATGACGTCGGCGCGCTTCTCAAAGGCTTCGGCGAACATGCGGAAGGCACGATCGAACATGGTTCCCATGACCGCGCCCAGAATGCGGCTCTTGAACTCGTAGTCGATGAAGAAGCGGACGGCGCAACCGGCGCCGTCGGGTTCGAAACGCCAGACATTGCTCAAATATTTAAACGGCCCGTCGATGTACTTCACGTCGATGGTGTTCTCGTCGGGCTTCAGCAGTACCTGCGTCGTGAAGGTTTCGCGGATCGCCTTGTAGCCGATGCTCATGTCGGCAAGGAGAACGGTACGCCCGTCACGCTCCTTGCGCGAGCGAACCGTCAGCGCTTCGCAAAGCGGCAGGAATTGCGGATAGGATTCAACATCGGCGACCAAAGCGAACATCTGCTCGGGTGTATGGGATACGCGTCGGGTGGCTTCGAATTTTGGCATGAAACCGGCTGATTAAGCTGATTTCTTGAGAATCGCTTCCCGTGCCGCACGCAGCTTGGCGAAATCGTCGCCGGCGTGATGCGATGAACGCGTCAGCGGGCTGGACGCCACCAGCAGGAAACCCTTGGTCCGGCCGATCGTCTCAAAGGATTTGAACTCCTCCGGCGTAACAAAACGGATCACCGGGTGGTGCTTCTTCGACGGCTGCAGATACTGGCCTATGGTCATGAAGTCGACATTGGCCGAACGCAGATCGTCCATCAACTGCAGGATTTCATTCCGTTCTTCGCCCAGTCCCACCATGATGCCGGACTTGGTGAAGATCGACGGATCAAGCTCCTTGACCCGCTGCAACAGCCGGATCGAATGGAAATAGCGGGCGCCCGGACGAACCGTCAGATAGTTCGACGGAACGGTTTCGAGATTGTGGTTGAAGACGTCGGGTTTGGCCGCCACGACGATCTCCAGCGCGCCGTCCTTGCGCAGGAAGTCGGGCGTCAGGATTTCGATCGTCGTCAGCGGCGTCGCCGCCCGGATGGCGCGGATGACCTCGGCGAAATGCTGCGCACCGCCATCGGCGAGATCGTCGCGGTCGACCGAGGTGATGACGACATGGGTAAGGCCCATCTGCTTGACCGCATGCGCGACGCGGGCCGGTTCATCCGGGTCAAGAGCGGTTGGAATGCCCGTGGCGACGTTGCAGAAAGCGCAGGCGCGGGTGCAGATCTCGCCCATGATCATGAAGGTGGCGTGCTTCTTTTCCCAGCACTCGCCGATGTTGGGGCATCCGGCTTCTTCGCAGACCGTCACCAGCTTGTGCGACTTCACGATTTCGCGCGTTTCGGCATAGCCCTTCGACATCGGCGCCTTGACGCGTATCCAGTCGGGCTTGCGCAGGACATCCTGATCAGGCTTGTGCGCCTTTTCCGGATGCCGCAGGCGCGGTGCGTTGGCGATCGTATCGAGGACAGTGACCATCGGGAAACCTGGTTCATTGGCGAGCGCCAGTCAGGCGTTCGTTGTCATAACGTCATCTAGGACTTTTCGGCGCAAAGAAAAAGGCCGCTGCGGCGCATGCCGCAACAGCCTTTTTCGCATGGCAGCTCTCCAGGGATGTCAGCGGCGCACCAGACGCCCCGCCCAGATCAGCAGGCAGGCACCGATAAAGCCGGTGATCAGATAGGCAATCCAGCCGACGCCGAACGGGCCAAAATTGAGAGCCTGCAGAATGGCATTCAGTACGATCGCGCCGACGATGCCCATAACGATGTTCATCAAGATGCCGGTGTTGCTCTTCATGAACATTTCGGCGAACCAGCCTGCCAGGCCGCCGATGATGATGGCTGCTATCCAGCCGACGCCATTCAGGTGCATATGCCTTCTCCTTGTGTGATGGATGAAAGTGCATCCGCAAACGATGTACCTTGCCGCCGGGTTCCATCTGTAGCAGCGCTTTCAATCTATCACGCGTTGAGTGCGCGGCCATAGGCGTCGAGCACGCTTTCCTTCATCATCTCCGACAGCGTCGGGTGCGGGAAGATGGTGTGCATCAGCTCTTCCTCGGTCGTCTCCAGGTTCATCGCCACGACAAAGCCCTGGATCAGTTCGGTCACTTCGGCGCCGACCATGTGGGCACCGAGCAATTGACCGGTCTTCTTGTCGAAGATGGTCTTGATGAAGCCCTGATCCTCACCGAGCGCGATCGCCTTGCCATTGGCGGCGAACTGGAAGCGCCCGACCCGGATATCCCAGCCCTCTGCCTTGGCCTTGGCTTCGGTCAGGCCAACCGAGGCGACCTGCGGATTGCAGTAGGTGCAGCCCGGAATCTTCAGCTTGTCGGTGGCATGTACGCCAGGAAAATCAGCGATCTTCTCGATGCACACGACACCCTCATGTTCGGCCTTGTGGGCGAGCATCGGCGGGCCGGCGACATCGCCGATGGCATAGATGCCCGGCACATTGGTCTTGCCGTAACCATCGATGACGACGCAGCCGCGTTCGGTCTTCACGCCAAGCGCCTCGAGTCCGAGGCCCTCGATGTTGCCCTGCACGCCGACGGCCGAGATCATGCGGTCGGCGGTGATCTTCTCGACCTTGCCGTCCTTCATCTCGACATGCGCGGTGACCGAGTTCGTGCCCTTCTCGACCTTGGTCACCTTGGCTTCGAGGATGATCTTCATGCCTTGCTTCTCGAACTGCTTCTGCGCGAACGTCGAGACTTCGGCGTCCTCGACCGGCATCACCGCCGGCAGCAATTCGACCACCGTCACCTCGGCGCCCATTGTGCGGTAGAAGGAGGCGAATTCGATGCCGATGGCGCCCGACCCCATGACGAGCAACGACTTCGGCATCTCCTTCGGCACCATGGCCTCGAAATAGGTCCAGATCAGCTTTCCGTCCGGCTCGATGCCGGGCAGCGCGCGTGGCCGGGCGCCGGTCGCCAGGATGATGTGCTTGGCGGTATAGGTGCCCTCGCCCTTGACGCCTTTCGGCACCGGCGGCTGTGGCTCCATCGGCTTCTTGGCCGTCTTGGACACGACGATCTCGCCCGCCTTCGAAAGCTTGGCCTCGCCCCAGATGACGTCGACCTTGTTCTTCTTCATCAGGAAGGCAACGCCGCCATTGAGCCGCAGCGACACCTTGCGCGAGCGGTCAACGACGGCCGATGTGTCCACGCTGACCTTGCCGTCGAGCTTCAGCCCGTAATCCTTCAGGTGATCCGAATACTGCATGATCTCGGCCGAGCGCAGCAGCGCCTTGGTCGGGATGCAGCCCCAGTTAAGGCAAATGCCGCCGAGATGCTCGCGCTCGACGATCGCCGTCTTGAAGCCGAGCTGCGCGGAACGCACCGCGGTGACATAGCCGCCGGGACCGGAGCCGATGATGATGACGTCATAGTTCTCAGCCACGGGTTTTCTCCTTCACAATTCCAGCATGACGCGCACGACTGGTGTCAGCGCCTCGCCGATGTTTCGCGTATTTTCGGCGTCAAGATGAACACCGTCGAGAGGTGTGGTTTGCGCCACGCTGCCGGCGTCGAAGAAGCCGCAGCCGGCCTCATCGGCGAGCGCGGCATATTGCGGTGCCAAAAACTTCGAGGCGTCGTCGCCGCCGGCAAACATTTCCTTGAACTCGGCATTTTCGGTGCGACTGACGACAGGCGGCGAAACAATCAGGATCTGCGGCGCCGGCCAGTCGAACGGATAATCGTGACCGCGCACGATGTCGATCAGCCGCTGGATACCCTGCTTGGCCGCGACGGGATTGCCGTGGATCCACGGCTTCATGTCGTTGGCGCCGAGCATGATGACAATCAGGTCGATCGGCGCATGGGTTGTCAGCACCGTTGGCAGCAGCCTGGCGCCGTTGCGATCAGCACCGGCCAGGTGGTCGTCGAAGGCGGTGGTACGGCCATTGAGGCCTTCGGCGATAACTTCGACGCCACCATCGAGCCCGGCCTGCAGCACGCTTGGCCAGCGGTCTTCCAGCGCATGGCGGCCACCTTCGGCATTGTAGCCCCAGGTCAGCGAGTCGCCGTAACAAAGAACCGTCTTCATGCGCCCACCTGTGCGTCGATCAACCCACGCTTCACCCGCCATCCATGGGTTGTGACCGCCCGTTTCCGAGGAGCCAGTCCGGTGGCGAATCCGGAAATGATGAAAGCGAAGAGGCTGGTGAAGACTATCCGCACCGCCCTCTCGCTTCCCTAAACCAGCATGCCCATCGGGTTTTCGATCAGCCGCTTGAAGGCGACCAGCAGTTCGGCACCCAGCGCACCGTCCACGGCGCGGTGGTCGGTCGACAGCGTCACCGACATCACGGTGGCTATTCTGATCTCGCCGTTCTTGACCACTGCCCGCTCCTCGCCGGCGCCGACCGCCAGGATGGTCGCGTGCGGCGGGTTGATGACCGCGGCAAAATCCTTGATGCCGAACATACCGAGATTGGACACCGCCGTGGTGCCACCCTGATACTCTTCCGGCTTCAGCTTGCGGCTGCGGGCGCGACTGGCGAGGTCCTTCATCTCGTTGGAGATGGTGGACAGCGTTTTTTCGTCGGCATGCCGAATGATCGGCGTGATCAGGCCGCCGGGGATCGACACGGCAACGCCGACATCGGCGTGCCTGTGCTTGACCATGGCGCTTTCGGTCCACGAGGCATTGGCATCGGGCACTGCCTTCAGCGCCATCGCCATCGCCTTGATGACCATATCGTTGACCGACAGCTTGTAGGCCGGTGCCTCGCCCTTGTCGGTCTTCTTCACCGGGGCTGCCGCATTGATGTGCGTGCGCAGCGCCAGCAGCGCATCGAGCTCGCAGTCGAGCGTCAGGTAGAAATGCGGAATGGTGGTCTTGGCCTCGACCAGGCGGCGCGCAATGGTCTTGCGCATATTGTCATGCGGGACAAGGTCGTAGGAGCCCTGTTCGAACAGTTTCAGGACCTGATCGTCCGACATCGCCTTTACCGGCGCGGCAGGAGCAGCAGCCGGCACGCCAGCCGGAGCCTTGGCGGCAGGCGCCGTCTGGGCGCCGCCACCGGCAATGGCCGCGTCGACATCCGCCCTCACCACCCGGCCATGCGGGCCGGTCCCAGATACGGTCGAGAGGTTCAGGCCGGCCTCACGGGCCAGGCGCCGGGCAAGCGGTGTTGCACGGCCGGCCGATGGCGATTGGCCGATCTCCCCCCTTGTGGGGGAGATGCCAAGTGGCGGCAAAGAGGGCAGGGCAGAGGGGTGAGTGACAGAATGAGACGTTGGCGCGACAGCGCCCTCCTCTGTCGACTTCGTCGACATCTCCCCCA